>NZ_JBEZBN010000024.1:0-99530 GCF_040647115.1 Streptomyces sp. NPDC044571 | reverse complement strand
GCACCACGTACCGTCCGATACCAGAACGAAACGCTCACTAAGACGTCATCTCATTTGGCGAATCTGCGGTAGCAGATGCCTCGCCCGCCTCGTCCCCCGCGCCTCGTCCCTGCGGGTCACGGACCCAGCATGAGCACCGCCCCGGACACCAGGGCGAAGACCAGGACGAACAGCCGTGTCCGGCGGGCGTCGAACCGGTGGTGCACCAGCCGGCTGAGCCAGGCTCCGGCGGCCAGGGCCGGTAGCAGCAGCACCGCCTGGCCCAGCTGGGCCGGGGCCGCCCGTCCCGTCGCGAACAGCAGGCCGAGCGAGGCCGCTTCGCCGACGAGGAAGCACACGGCGACCGTGGCCCGCAGCTCGGCGGCCGGACGGTGCTGGTAGACCAGGGCGAGCGGCGGCCCGCCGACCCCGGTCGCGGTCTCGGTCAGCCCGGTCACCAGGCCCGCACCCACGTACGCCCCGCGGGAGGGCGTGAAGGCCGGGGCGGCCAGGCTCACCAGCGCCGCCAGAACGGTGGCCGCCCCGACGAAGAGGCCGAGCCGCCCCGAGGGAATCGCCCACAGCAGCAGGAGCCCGCCCGGGGTGGCCGCCAGCCGGGCCCCGGTGATCCAGCCGGCCCCGCGCAGGTCGAGGCTGGCCCGCTCGCGCCAGGCGACGTACGCGTTGAGCGGGATCATCGACGCGAGGACGAACACCGGCACGAGGGCCGGGTCCAGCAGGCCCGCCACCGGGGCGACGATCAGCGCGAAACCGAGTCCGCCGGCGCCCTGGACGAATGCCGCCACCGCGACCGTCACCGCCAGGACCACCAGGCTCTGCGTGGTCACCGCGCCACGCTCCGCCCGATGCGGCGGTCCGCGCGGGCAGCGGCGGAGGTGGGATGCGTACGGGTCACTGCGGCCCGCCCCACGACGGCGCGGGCGAGTTCGGCCGCCCGCTCCACCAGGGCCGGGCCGTCCCAGTCGGGCGGCCACCCCTGCCACAGCCGCAGGCGGCCCGCGACGAACACGGCGCTGATCTGGTCCCGGTTGCCGCGCCGGACCAGCTCCCAGGGGAGGTCCCACGACAACCGCAGCTCGGGCGTGGTGATGTCGACCAGCAGGAAATCGGCGGCGGCGCCTTCGCTGACGGTGCCCGTGCGGTCGGCGAGGCCGAGGGCGTCGGCCCCGCCGCGGGAGGCGTGCTCCAGCCAGGTCCAGCCGGCCCCGCAGGAGGAGTCGCCGGAGGCGAGGCCGTAGGCCAGGCGCTGTGCGGTCTCGGCCGCGTCGACCAGCCGGAAGGCATCACCGCGTGTTCCGTCGGTCCCCAGCCCGAAGCGGATGCCGCGCTCCGCCATGAGGGCCGCCGGGGCGACGGCGTTGCCCTTCCAGGCGCTCGCCACGGGGTTGTAGCTGACGGCGGTCCCGGTGTCGGCGAGCAGGGTGAGCTCACCGGGGGTCAGGAGGGTGGCGTGGGCGGCCAGCAACCGGGGGCCCAGGGCGCCCACGCGGTGCAGGTGTTCCAGGGGGCGTAGTCCGTGCCGTACCAGGGAGCGTTCGACGGCGACGAGATGCTCGTTGACATGGATCTGGACGACGGCGTCCGCTTCCGCCGCCAGGCGGGCGGTGGCGTGCAGGGTGCGGTCCGTCGCGGCCTCGGGGACGGAGATCGCGAGGGAGGGATGGACCAGGTCGTCGGCGGCGTAACGGGCGAGGTGCTTCTCGGCCGCCGCGAGGACGCCGCCGCTCGGTGCACCGGGGTGCCCGGCGCCCGTGGCCTGCTCCGGGGCGGCGACGTCGTTGCAGAGGAGGGAGAGCACGCAGCGGATGCCGGCGTCGCGTGCGGCGGACGCCACGGCCTCCACGTCCACCACGGCCCGGGTCCCGGCGTCGGCGACGGTGGTGAACCCGCCGCGCAGTGCCTCCAGCGCTGCCAGCTTCGCCGCCACGTAGGCGGACTCCTCGTCCAGCGCGGCCTCCAGGGGCGCCCACACCCGGCGGAATATCTCCGAGGGTTCACCGAAGGCCAGCGCCGCCCCGAAGCTCTGGGTCAGGTGGTGGTGGGCGTCGACGAAGCCGGGCATCAGGACGTGGCCGGGCAGTCGTACGGGCGTCAGCCGGGGGTTTCGGCGTTCCAGTTCCTCGGCGGGGCCGACCGCTGCGAAGGAGCCGTCGGCCACGACGACGGCATGGGCGTCGAGGGCTCCCTCGGGTGTGATCACCACCTCGGGTACGTACAGCCGCGGGCCGGTTCCCCGGAGGAGGGCCGGGGACAGCGTGTTGCTCATGTTTCTCTTTCCGCTGGAGGGGGTCACGAGTGCGCGGGCCGGGCGTCGGCCGTCGCCGGCTCGGGTACGGGCGTCGGCTTGCGAGCCGGGCCCGGGCGCGTGTGCCGGAACAGGACGTTGAGCAGTGCCGCGGTGAACGCCCCGACGGCGACGCCGCTTTCGAGGAGGATCCGTACGCCCGGCGGGAAGCCCGCATACACACCCGGGACCAGGATGGGAAGCAGTCCGAGCGCGAGGGCGACGGCGCAGACGAAGGTGTTGGTGTGGCGGTCGAGGTCGGCGCGGCCCAGCATCTGGATGCCGAGCACCGTGATCACGGCGAAGACGACCATGGCGGTACCGCCGACGACCGCCGAGGGCACCACCGCGATCAGCCGGGTGACGGGTGCCAGGAAGCCGATGAGGATCAGCACGGCTCCGGCCGCGGCGGTGACGTAGCGGCTGCGTACCCCGGTCACGCGGACGATGCCGATGTTCTCCCCGCTGGTCACCATCAGGGGCAGCCCGAAGAAGCCGCCGATGAGGGAGGCCGCGGCGTCTCCCCGGATGGTCTTGGGCACGTCGGTGCGCCGGTCGATCTGCTTGCCCACCGCCTCGGCGTTGATGACGGTCTGGCCCGTCGCCTCCGCCATGGAGGCGATGCTGTAGAGCATCAGGGGCAGTGCGGCCACCAGGTTGAACTGGGGGGAGCCGAAGGGCAGGAGCTGGGGGGCGTTCAGCAGCGGGCCGTGGGCCGCCCGGCCGAGGTCGACCGAGCCGAGGGCGAAGGCGAGGGCGGTACCGGCGACGAGACCGAGCATCACGGCGAGCTGGCGCAGGATTCCGGTGAACAGCCGGTAGAAGGCGACGGTGAAACCGATCGTCGCCAGGCCCAGCGCGAGGTGCGTGGGATCCGCGAAGCCCGGCTCCCCCGGTCGGCCGGTGACGAGGACCGCTCCGACCTTCACGAGGTTGACGCCGACGATGACGATCATCGTGCCGATGACGAGGGCGGGGAAGAAGACGAGCAGACGGGAGAAGACCGGCAGCACCACGAAGTAGAAGGCAGCCGTGAGGATCACGGCTCCGGTCGCGGTGCGCAGCCCGTGCTGTTCGGCGATGGCCAGGAACAGGATCAGCGGCGCGCCGCCGGGCAGCATGACGAATGGCAGCCGCGGGCCGAACTTCCAGGGGCCGAGGGACTGGATCAGCGACCCGATCCCCGAGAGGACGAAAGCCGCGGAGAGCAGGTTGACCGTCAGCCGGGGGTCGAGCTTGAGCGTCGCGCTCATCAGGAAGATCGCCGAGATGGGGGTCGCGGCCATCACCAGGACGTGCTGGACGCCGAAGAGCAGGATCCTGCCCAGCGGACGGGCCTGATCCACGGGGTGGGGCTCGGCTTCGGCCGGTGCGGGGCGGGGATCGGCTGGGGCCGGTACGGCGAGGGGATCGGCTTCGGCCGGTGCGGGGTGGGGCGCCGGCGGGGAAGAACGGCGGGACACGGGACGGGACCAGGGCACGTGCGAGCTCCGTTCAGCTCGTTCCGGATATGGCCACGGCACGGCCCGGGACGGGGGCCGCAGCAGCGGGGCCAAATCGATTTGGCCGTCAGTATGTAAGGGCCCATGGGGCACGTCAATAGACCCGGCAAGCGGGCATGTTGCCCGTCCGCTTACGGATGCTGCCGAGGCCCCGGAGGACGGCTCGGCGCCGACGGCCCTTTTTCGTCGACGGGTTGACGCGGGCCGGGGCGGAGTGGCGGCGGCGGGTGAATAGACTTGGCTTCCATGTCGAAGCCTGACGAACTGCTCGTTGACATCGCCGCGCTCGTGGAGTCCGGGCAGAGCAACCAGATGTCCCTGACCGTAGTCGCCGGAGGTGCTGTCATCACCGGCCGGCTGGCTCCCGAAGCCGTGTGGCGGCAACGCGTGTCCGAGGTGCTGACGGACTCGGCCCGGCTGGGCGAGTTCTCCGGCATCTTCAGCGCCTCCCCGAGCAAGGGCCGGCCGCCCACGCATCTGCACTTCCACGTCGCGAGGATCCTGCAGGGCACGGTCGGGATCCCGGAGACCGGCGGCATGTACCGCGTGGCCATCGAGGACGTCAGCGCCTGGACCATGGGCGACTTCAGCTACTCCGACCACTGAACCGCCCCCACGACCCGGACTGCGAGGGCCGGCCCGGCGGTGCCGGGCCGGCCCACCGCTGTCGTCGAGCCGGCGGCCGGAGCGTGCCGGGCAGCTGGACCCGCGCAGGGCGGGGTAAGCGCGGGGCATGGACACCTCTTCGCGTTCTTCTGACCCGCCGGCAGCCGCGCGGCGCCGGGGCGGGGTTCCGTGGTGGGGGCGGGTGGCCGCAGCCCTGGCGGCCCTGGTGGTGCTGTTCGTCCTCGTCGCCCGCTTCAGCCTGATCCCCGGGTTCGGCAACCTGTTCGGTGGGGACACCACCCGCGACCGCTCCGGTCCCGCACTGCTCAAGTCGATCCAGGACATGCACCGTTACGAGGGCGCCGTCGGCAACTTCCAGGTGGTCGTCGACCTGGAGAAGGACGCGGCCTTCCTGCCGGACGCGATCCGCGGGACCCGCACCCTGTACGTCGGCGCCGGCACGGTCAGCGGCTACGTCGACATGGGCGGGCTGGGCGAGCGGAGCGTGACGGTGAACGCGGACCGCACCGAGGCCGCGATCAGGCTCCCGCATGCGGTGCTCGGCCCCGCCGCCCTCGACCCGGACCGCTCGTACGCCGTGTCGAAGCAGCGCGGCCTGTTGGACCGGCTCGGCGACCTCTTCTCCGACAACCCCGCCGGAGAACAGGCCGTACAACGGCTGGCCGCGCAGCACATCGGCGAGGCGGCCCGCGACAGCGGCCTCGCGGCGCGCGCCGAGGAGAACACCACGGCCATGCTCGACCGGCTGCTGCGCAGTCTCGGCTTCCGGCAGGTGACGGTCGGCTACGGCTGAGCCGGGAGGTCCGCCCCTCACCCCGGAGGGCGCCGGCGCCGGCGCCTGGACAGCGTGATGAGCAGGAAGGGGAGGCCCACCACCCACACCAGGCCGCCGATGACGATCAGGCTGCCGTCCGCGCGCGCACGGCTGAAGCCCAGGTCCTTCGTGCCGATCCCGTTCCACGTGGACATCCGTGCTCCCCCGTCCCCGGATCCTGCTCCCACCCTGGTGATCCGGCGTCCGGCCCGCAGGGAGTCAGGCGGTTCCAGTGGGGTTGACCGACGCGATGAGCAGGGCGATGTCGTCGTCGGCCGCGGCCGGGACGAGGTGGGTGAGGAGGCTGTCGCAGAGTCCGTCGAGGGAGCGGACGGGCTGGGCGAGCAGATCGGTCAGTTCGCCGAGGCGCTCGTCGATGTCCGCGCCCCGGGCCTCGATCAGGCCGTCGGTGTACAGCACGAGCAGGCTGCCGGGGGCGAGGGTGAGTTCGGTGGTGGTGAAGCCGGTGCCACCGCCGACGCCCAGTGGCAGGCCGGGCGGCACGTCCAGGACGCGGACCGTGCCGTCGGGGGCGACGCTCACCGGCGGGGGGTGGCCGGCGCGGGTGACGCGGCAGTGGCCGGTCGCCGGGTCGACCACGATGTAGAGGAAGGTGGCGAGCATCGGTTCGGCCAGGTCCTCCAGCGCCGCCTCCAGCTGGAACAGCAGGTCTTCCGGGGCGAGGTCGAGGCGGGCGAGCGCCCTGACGCTGGCGGAGAGCCGCCCCATCACCGCCGCGGCCGCGGTGCCGTGGCCCATCACGTCGCCGATGGCGAGGGCGACGCGACCGCCGCCCAGGGCGGTGACGTCGTACCAGTCGCCCCCGACCTCGTTGACGTCGCTGGCGGGCAGGTAGCGGTGGGCGATCTCTATCCCCGGCGGCGCGGTGATGTGCTGGGGCAGCATGCTGCGTTGCAGGACGGTGGCGGTGTCGTGCTCGCGGTTGTAGAGGCGGGCGTTGTCCACGCACACCGCCGCCCTGGAGGCCAGTTCCCCGGCCAGGGACACCTCGTCGGGGGTGAACGGGCCGACGGGCCGAGTGCGGTAGAAGGTCGCCAGCCCGAGGACGACACCGCGCGCGAGCAGCGGAGTCATCATGAAGGAGTGCACCCCCTGCTCCAACAGCCGTCGCGGGGTCGCCGAATGGCGGGCGGCCGGGGCGATCGCCTGCTCGTCGAGCTCCTCGATGACGAAGGGGCTGAGGGCGACGAGGGCCTGGGTGTAGGGGGCGTTCGGGGGGAAGGTCAGGGTGCGGCCCAGCGGGGCGAGGGTGGCCGTGATCTGCGAACCGGTCAGGGGCGCCTTCCCCAGGCGGCGCAGTGCGGCGCCGCCGACCAGGCCGCCGCCGAGGTCGCCGCCGCCGGCCAGGCTGTCGAGGACGTCGACGGTGACCGCGTCCGCGAGGTCGGGCACGGCGAGGTCGGCCAGCTCCTGGGCGGTGCGCTCCATGTCCAGGCTGGTACCGATCTTGGCATTGGCCTCGTTGACCAGGGTCAGGTGGCGGCGGCCGGCTTCGGCTTCCAGCTGGGCCTGTTCCTGGGCGGTGATGTCGATCAAGGTGGCGGTCAGGCCGATGGGACGCCGCTCGGCGTCCTCCAGCCGTACGTACGACCCCGACCACACGTGGTCGTGCTCCGGGTCCGCGGGGGTGCGGCCGGTGCGGCGGTAGTCCAGGATGGGCTCCCCGGTGGCCAGGACCCGGCGCATCGCACGCTCCATGTCGGCGCCGTTGATGTCCGGCAGGATCTCCACCACGCGGCGCCCCACGTGGGCCGCCTGCGGCAGACCGTTCATCGCCTCCAGGGCCGGGTTGACCCGCAGGAACCGGAGCTGGGTGTCGAGGACGGCGATGCCGACCGGGGAACGGGAGAACAGCCCGTCCCACACCGCCGAGGAGCCGCGGATACGCCGGGCCGCCTGCGCGTCCACGGCGAACACCAGGACCGTCGTGCCGCCCCGGTGGCGGGCCGGGACCGGGCAGGCCCAGATCTCCAGTTCCAGGGGGCGGCCCTCGCTGTGCCAGGCGGTCACCGTGCCCATCACGCCGCGCCCGGTGGCCGCGCCCTCCCACAGCGACCGGCCGAGGGTGCGGTCCGCGCCGGGATGGAGCAGCTCGGCGATGTGCCGGCCGAGTACGTCGTGCGGAGGGTAGCCCAGCAGGTCTTCCGCGGCATGGTCCCAGCGGACGATCAGCCCGTCGGCGCTCGTGGCCACGACCGCGACGGGCAGGGCGCCCAGCCATCCCCCCGCGTCCCGGGCCGCGCTCGTGGTCACGTCATCGAAGGGCACCTGCTCCATCCGCCGCACTTCCGCACCGTCGCCGCCTCGGGCTGCTCGCGCGACCCGCCGCACCTTTCCCCCTCCCGATCAGTATGGGCACCGGTCGGCCGCCCCGGCATCAGGGACGGGAGCCGCCCCCCGCCCGCGCCCGCGGGGCCGGGCGGGCGGATCGCCTCACCCGGCCGGGTGCGCCCGTTGGCCGACGGGCCACGGGCCCGGCTTGCTGGACGGATGAGACAGCGACCACCGGGGACCTCCCGGCAGCAGAGCCTGGAGACCCCGCGGGCCGCAGGACTGGCGGGGATCGTCTTCGCCCTCCTGTTGGCGGCGGCCATCGTGCTCGTACGGATCGGGCTGCCCTCCGGGGCCGGCGGCGACACCCTGGACATGGACCAGGGCCAGCGGAACGCGGTGGCCACGGCGGTGGAGCTCGTGCCGTTCGCCGGGATCGCCTTCCTGTGGTTCATGGGGGCGCTGCGCGCGCACACCGGTGAGAAGGAGGACCGGTTCGTCGCCACCGCCTTCCTGGGCAGCGGGCTGGTCTTCGTCGCCTGCCTCTTCGGCGCCGCGGCGGCCGCCGGGAGCGTCCTGGGCTCCGACCAGCCGCAGGCGTTCGGCCGGCACTTTGCGTACGGGCTGCTCACGACGTACGGGTTGCGGATGGCCGCCGTCTTCGTCTTCGCGACCTCCACCATCGGACGCAGGATGGGCGTCTTCCCGCGCCCCATCAGCCTCGCCGGGATCGTGGCCGGCCTCGTCCTGTTGGTGGTGGGCTCCTCCCTGCCGTGGTCCGAGCTGGTCTTCCCCGCCTGGGCCCTCGTCATCAGCCTGTACATCCTGCGGGCGGCCCGCCGCTCCGCCTGAGAACGCGCCGCCGTCACCCCGATGGCCCGGGCGGACGGGCCGCCCCGGCCCGTGCCGCGCACGATGGTCCGGGAGTCGAGGGGGCCACCGAAAGGACCGCACCTTGCTGAGGCTTGTCGTCGACCTGAACCGGTGCCAGGGATACGCGCAGTGCGCGTTCCTCGCACCCGATGTCTTCGCGATGCACGGGGACGAGGGACTTCTCTACGATCCCCAGGCCGAGGCGGCCCAGCGCGAACGCGTGGCCCAGGCCGCCGCCGCCTGCCCCGTCCAGGCGATCATGGTGGACGAGATCGACCTGGGCGCCCCGGGCGGCGCGGGGGCCGCTGCCACCGCCCCCACCCCGGGGGCGTCCCGTGCCTGACGGAAGCCTGGAGCAGCTCAAGCGCGAGGGCCGGATCGTCGTCGTGGGGGCCTCGCTGGCCGGGCTGCGCGCCGCCGAGACCATGCGGGAGAAGGGCTTCAAGGGCTCGCTGACCATGATCGGCGACGAGCCGTACGAGCCGTACGACCGCCCGCCCCTGTCCAAGCAGGTCCTGCTGGGCAAGGCCGGCGCCGACCACACCGCCCTCCCCCGGCGGCTGGCCCTCGACGCCGACTGGCGGCTCGGGGTTGCGGCCAGCGGGCTCGACATGACGGCCCGTACGGTCAAGTTGGCCGACGGCGACGAGGTTCCGTACGACCGGCTGCTGATCGCAACGGGCGTACGGGCCCGGCGCTGGCCGAACGAGGCCGAGGGGGAGCTCGACGGCGTCTTCGTCCTGCGGACCCGCGACGACGGCGCGGCCCTGGCCCGGCGGCTGGACGCCGGGCCGCGCCGGGTGCTGGTGATCGGCGCCGGATTCACCGGCTCCGAGATCGCCTCCGCGTGCCGGGAGCGCGGGCTGGAGGTCACCGTCGCGGAACGGGGCGACGCTCCGCTCGTCGGCGCACTGGGCGGGGTGATCGGAGCCGTCGCCGCCGAGCTGCACCGCGAGCACGGCGTCGACCTGCGGACCGGGGTCATGGTCACGGGGCTGGAGGGCGACTCGACCGGGCGGGTCCGGGCCGCGCACCTCTCCGACGGCACCACGCTGGAGTGCGACGTGGTCGTCGTGTCCCTGGGCGCGCAGCGCAACACCGAATGGCTGCTGGGCTCCGGCCTCGGTGCCGGCCCGCGCGGTATCGCCTGCGACGCGGGCTGCCGGGCGTTCGACATCCGGGGCATCGTCACCGACGACATCTACGTGGCGGGCGACGTGGCGCGCTCCCCGCACCCGCTGTTCGGCTACCAGTTCCTGTCCCTGGAGCACTGGGGCAACGCCGTCTCCCAGGCGGAGACGGCGGCGCACAACATGCTCAGCGAGAGCGTCGAACGGCGCCCGCACATCTGGGTTCCGGCCTTCTGGTCGTCCCAGTTCGGGGTGAACATCAAGTCCGTCGGCGTGCCGTCGATGGGCACGGAGATCATGATCACCCAGGGTTCGCGGGCCGAACGCCGCTTCACCGGGGTGTACGGGTACCAGGGCCGCATCATCGGGGCCGTCACCTTCGACAACGCGCGGTGGCTGCAGTTCTACGAGCAGCAGATCGAGCGGACCGCGCCCTTCCCGCCGCCGTTCCCCACGGTCGACCGGCGCTCCGAAGGGCAGCAGCCGATGCCTGCCGACTTCCCCGACCCGTCCGTGCCCACGCACGGGCCCACCATCACCCTCAGCGGATATTCGCCGGCAGACCGGCGGATGACGTTCACCCCCGCCGGGCACTGACCCGCACGTCCTCGGAGGGCCCGCATGACGCAAGGCATCCTGAGCGAGATCCTGAACTACGCCAACCGGGCGAACCCCTATCCCCTGTACGAGGAACTGCGCAAGACCCCGGTGTACCACGACGGGAACGGGCCGTACGTCATCAGCACCTACTACGAGATCCAGAGCCTGCTGCACGACCCGCGGCTGAGCTCGGACTCCCGCAACCTGGCGGCGGCGGCGAAGGATCCGCTGGCCGAGGAGTCCGAGGAGGAGGCCGCGGCGCTGCCGCCGAGCTTCCTGAAGCTGGACCCGCCCGAGCACGACCGGCTCCGGCGGATGACGAACCGGCCCTTCGGCCCCCCGCACGCACCGCACCGGATCGACGGGATGCGCGGGGACCTGAAGACCATCGTGTCCGGCCTCATCGACAACCTCGGGGATCCCTCGGAGATCGACCTGGTCGACCAGTTCTCCTACCCGTTCCCCGTCACCATGATCTGCCGGCTGCTGGGCGTTCCGCGGGAGGACGAGGCGCGCTTCCACGTCTGGGCCGACACGCTCGCGGCGAGCCTCGACCCCGATCCCGACGCCGACCCGAACGAGCGGCAGAAGACCACCCACGACGCCCGGATGGAACTGGGCATGTACCTGGCCGGGCTGATCGAGGAGCGACGCAAGAACCCCGGCGAGGACATGCTCTCCCAACTGGCCACCGGGAAGGGGCCGGAGGGGGCGATGAGCACCATGGAGCTCCTCAGCACCGCCGCCCTGCTGCTGATCGCGGGTCATGAGACCACCGTCAACCTCATCACGAACGGGATGCTCACCCTGCTGCGCAATCCGGACGTGCTGCGTCAGCTGCGCGAGACCCCGGGGCTCGCGGTGCCGCTGGTGGAGGAGCTGCTGCGGTTCGAGCCGCCGGTGCAGCTGCTGCCGCAGCGCACTCCCCTCACCGACATCGAGGTCGACGGGGTCACCATTCCCAAGGGCTCGTCGATGTGGCTGATCCTCGCCTCCGGCAACCGCGACCCGCGGCGATTCGCGGATCCGGACCGCTTCGACCCGTACCGCAAGGACGTCCAGCACCTGGGGCTCGGCAGCGGCATCCACAGCTGCTTCGGCGCGCCGCTGGCCCGCCTGGAGGCGCAGACGGCCCTGAGCGAGCTGGCGCGCCGCCTGGAGAACCCGCGCCTGCTGGAGGACCCGCCGCCGTACCGGCAGAACGCGGTGCTGCGCGGGCCGCGCCATCTGCGGATCGCCTGCGACGGCATCCGCAGCTGAGCCACAGGCCGCATGCGGCGAGCTGCGGGCCGCGGCGGCGGCGGCGCGTCAAGGAATCCTTGACAACGCGATCATGTCAAGGTTTCCTTGACACATGCGGATCTTGAACTCGAAGGTGTCCCCCGAGGACGCCTCCCCTGCCGACCATTCGTACGTCGCACTGATCCCGTTGACCGCGATCCTGCCCGCCCTGACGGCGCTGTTCGCCGACCGGTTGGGCACGGCCGCCTGGGCGGCGCTCGTCGCGGTGGAACTCGGGCTGATCGCGACCGTGGCCGCCCTGGCCCCCCGCGCCACCGCCCGTACGGCCGACCGGGCGCGCCGCGACGCGGACGTTCTCGACGCGCTGGAGCCCCTCCCCGGCGTACGGCGATGAGCGGCGAGCCGCTGCTCGGCGCGCAGGAGGCCGTCCGCATCCGGGAGGGCATCGCCGCCGCCGTACTCGGCGCCCCCGAGGGGCTGGCCGAGTCGCTGGAGCACGACGCCGACGGATACCTGCGCCTGGTGGATGCCTCGCGGGTCGGCGCCGAGGAGGCGAGCCGGCTGCTGCGCGAGGCCGTCCAGGGGGCCAGGGCCGCCGGGCACAGCTGGGACACCGTCGGCCGCGTCCTGGGAGTGAGCCGCCAGGCCGCCCAGCAGCGGTTCGCGGGCAAGGCCGCGGACGCCACCGCAGCCGGACCGGTCGCCGGCGGCGCGGGTGCGGCCGAGCGCCGCATCCTCAGTCCGGTGTCCGCGTTCACCGAGATGGCCGCCCTGGCGGAGGCCGGCCGCGACGGCTGGCACCTCGTCGGGTACGGTCCGCTCTTCCACGAGGTGGAGGCGTCCGACCACCCCTGGGAGCACTGCCGGGTGACGCTCGCCTCCGGCGGCCGGCACCGGCGGATGGAGGCGGAGGGCTGGATCCCCGTCGGTGCCGGCTGGTTCCCCTGGCGGTACTACAAGCGCCCCCTCGGCGCGGCCAAGGCGGCTTCTGAGCACGGACGCTGACGAGCAGTTCGTGATGCCCGCCGTCGGCGCCGACATCCGCGGCGCGCGGACGCCCAGACGGACCCGACGACTGGCGGCCTAACGACGCTGGCCGTTGTCGAAGTAGGCGCTCAGTCGGGGGTCGAGCGGGGGGACCCTCCGCGGGGTCCCTCCGTCGCGCAGTGACTCCGTCGCCCCGCATCCCGCGGCGACGGCCATCCGCGCGGCGACCGATGAGGTGTCCGTCGTCCCGCCCTCGCGGATGAAGCGCAGGAACTCGTCGACCAGCAGTGGGTCCGCGCCACCGTGCCCGCCCGGCTCCCGGACCTGCGCGACCGTGTGCGTGGCATCCGGCTCGGCCCGGTACGCCGAGCGCCGGGTGTTCCACACCCGCACCTCGCTCCCCGGGCCGTCGCCGAAGTTCTCCAGCCGTCCGGCGTCACCGATGACCGTGTAGTTGCGCCAGTAGTCGGGGGTGAAGTGGCACTGCTGGTAGGCGGCGAGGACTCCGCTGGCCAGGCGGAGGTTGATCAGGGACACGTCCTCGACGTCGATCACCGGGTTCAGGTCGCGCTGCGTGTGCGGCGGCCAGTGGCCCGTCTCGGTGTACCAGTCCTGCGCCTTGGGTTCGCCCGGGGCGCGGCGGTGCGGGTTGTCGCCGTAGACCATGAGGTCGCCGAGGGCCTGCACGTCCTGGGCGTACGAGCCCGCCAGCCAGTGCAGTACGTCGATGTCGTGCGCGGCCTTCTGGAGCAGGAGGCCGTTGGTGTACCGGCGCTCGGCATGCCAGTCCTTGAAGTACCAGTCGCCGCCGTAGCCGACGAAGTGGCGGATCCAGACCGTCTTGACCTGCCCGACGGCACCCTGCGCGATCAGTCGGCGCATCAGGCGGACCACCGGCATGTGTCGCATGTTGTGCCCCACGTAGAGCCGGGTGCCGGTCTCGTACGCGGTCCGCAGGATCCGGTCACAGCGCTCCACCGAGATGTCGAGGGGCTTTTCGACGAAGACGGGCTTGCCGACCGCGAGCGTGGGGCAGGCCACCTCTGCGTGCGTGTGGTCCGGGGTCAGGATGAGCACGGCGTCCACATCGGGGGCGCCGACGACCTCGCGGTGGTCCGAGCAGGTCCGGGCGCCGGGGAAGGCGGTGGCGGCGAGCGCACGGGCCCGCGGGTCGGGGTCCGCGACGGCGGTCACGGCCGCGCCGCGACCCGGGCGGTGGGCGACGCGGGCGAGGCTGCCGCGCAAGCCGTAGCCGAGGACTCCGATCCGTACGTCCCGCATCAGCCGTCTCCCTCGACTCGGGTGCTCAGGACTCCCTGATGGCGGCCAGCACGTCCGCCGCGCCCTGTTCGAGAAGGTCCGCGGCCACCGAGGCCCCCACCTTCTCCGGAGCGTCCACGGGCCCCGCGCCCTCCGCGGTGACCTGGACGGCCCCGTCCAGCGAGGTGACGGCGGCGGACAGGTGCAGCCGGCCGTCGGAGCCGATGCGGCCCCAGGCTCCCACGGGGACCGAGCAGCCGCCGTGCAGTTCGGCGAGCAGGGCGCGCTCGGCCCGTACGCAGGCGTCCATTTCGGTGTCGCCCGTCGCGGCGAGCAGGCGGGCGGCCGGCGAATCGGCGCGGACCTGGATGCCCAGCGCCCCCTGACCCGGGGACGGGAGGAACACGGACGGGTCGAGGATCTGCCGCTGGTGCGCGGGGGGTGTCATGGCCAGCCGGTTCAGTCCGGCGGCCGCGAGCACCACGGCATGCATGCCCGCGCGTCCGACGTGTTTGATCCGGGTCGGTACGTTGCCGCGGATCGGGACGACTTTCAGGTCGGGCCGCAGGTGCAGGAGCTGGGCGATCCGGCGGGGCGCGCCGGTGCCGACGACGGCCCCTGCGGGCAGTTCGTCCAGCGTGGCGCCGCACAGCACGTCCCGTACGTCCTGGCGCGGGCCGGGGGTGGTCAGCAGCACCGTGCCGTCGGCGACGCGGGTGGGGAGGTCCTTCAAGGAGTGCACGATGATGTCGGCCGCGCCCGTCACCAGGGCGTGTTCCTGGTCGGAGGAGAACGCGGAACCGCCGGACGTCTTGGCGACCTCGGCGAGGGTGGAGGTGGTCCGGTCGCGGTCGCCGCCCTCGGTGATCAGCAGCCGTTTGAAGACCACCTCGGGAAACGCGGGCCGGATCTGCTCCAGCCACTCCCTGACCTGCTGCTTCGCGAGCGCGCTGGCCCGGGACCCGACGACGAACACATCACCCATGCCTGCCAACTCCTCGTACGGCGAAGGTCGTTGGTCAAGCCTAGTGGGCCGACAACCGTGCGGTTTCCGACAGTCTGTTGGGATCGGGGCGGTCGCGGGCGGGCGCGGGTCCCGTGGAGAACCCGGTCCGCGCCGTCCCCCGCGGCGCCGAAGTGACGCGGCAGGGCGCCCCTGGCACGCTGGGAACCGGGGACCGTGAACGGGCAGGCGGTGCCGGATGGCCACGGAACCCAGGGGTGGCGCAGGCGGCGACCGGGCCGGTCCGGATGCCGGGCGGGTGTCGGCGCTGTCGCGGACCGCGCAGGAGCTGCGGACCGGGACCGGTCCGTGGCCGTCGGCCGCGCGCCGGGCGATACGCCTGACCCTCGCCGCGTGCACCGGCTTCTACGGCTTCCTGTACGGGCTGGACCGGCCGGTCAGTGCCACCTACGCGCTGTTCGCGGCCGTCTCGCTGGGCGGGCTGTCCCGGATCCCGGGCACCGGCCGGCAGCGGGCCGCCGTCATCGGCGGGGCGCTGCCCGCGGCCTGCCTCCTGGTGCTGGTCGGCACCTGGCTGGCGGTACGGGACTGGGCCGCCGTGGCGGGGATGCTGGTCATCGGTTTCTGTCTGGCCTTCTCGTCGGCGGCCGGGCCCCGAACGGCCGGGGCCGTCCCGGGACTCCAGCTGATGTACATCCTGCCGTGCTTCCCGCCGTACGCCCCGCAGGCCCTGGGCGATCGGCTGGCGGGTACCGCCGCCGGTGCGCTGCTGCTGCTCGCCGCCGAGCGGTACCTGCTGCCCGACCCGCCGGTGCCGACGTACCGGGAGCGGACCGCCGATGCCGCGGCGACGGCGGCCCGGCTCGCTGCCGCGCTGGCCCACCTGCCGCACGTCGTCTCCGGCGCGCTCGCGGCGCAGTCCTCGGCGGCGGGAGAGGCGCTGCGGTCCTCGCGGGTGCCGGAGGCCGAGAGGCCGGCCGGGCCCGGGCTGCGCGAGCGCGCCCTGGCCCACGCCGGGCTTGCCGCCCGTACCCTGCTGCGCCGGCTGCGCGACCTGCCGACGCCCCCGGCCGGGCGGTCCCCGGCGCCGCCCGGCCTGGAGCTCGTACGGGCGGTGCAGGCGACGGCAGACGCGGTGGCCCGGGCGCTGCGGGACGGCGGTCGCCCCGCCGGGGCGGAGGAGCTGCGGCGGCGGCGCGCCGACCTCGCGGAGGCGGTGCCCGTCCCGGTGGCGGGGGTCCGGCGGCGGCAGGCCCTGCTGCTGGAGGTCGCGGACGCGGCGCTGGCGTTGCGCATGGCGGCCGACATCGCCGTGCGGGGCCGGACCGCGGTGTCGGAGGCCGAGGCGGAGGCGGACCACCCGACGGGCCGGTTCTGGTACGCACGGCAGAGCGAGGCCGCGCTGTACCGGCACCGGCTCGCCGGGCATGCCGGCCCCCGGTCGGTCCACTTCCAGAACGCGGTGCGGATCAGTCTGGCGCTGGCGGCGGCCCGGACGGTGGCCGCGCTGGGCTCGCTGCCGCACGGCTTCTGGGCGATGCTGGCCGTCCTCAGCCTCACCCGGACCACCGCGGTGCAGACACGGGCGGCGGTGCGCGCCGCGCTGACCGGGACCTGCCTGGGCGCGCTCGCGGCGGGCGGCATCCTCACCCTGGCGGGCACGGCGACGACCGTGTACGAGATCGTGCTGCCGCCGCTGATGCTGGCTGCGTTCTGCATCGGGCCGGTGCGCGGGGTGGGCTGGTCGCAGGCGTTGTTCACGCTGGTCATCGCGCTGGTGTTCGCGCAGCTGTCACCCGCCACGTGGCAGCTGGCCGAGGTGCGGTTCGTGGACGTTCTCATCGGCAGCGCGATCGGCTTCGTCTGCGGGCTGCTCGCCTGGCCGCGGGGCGCCCACGACGAGCTGGGAAGGGCCGTGGCCCGTCTGCTGGTGGAGTGCGGGGACCACGTGGAGGCGACCACGGACGGTGTCGCCCTCCAGGGTCCCGCCGCGCCGCCCGATGCCGGACAGGACGGTGCGGGGACCACGTGGAGGCGACCACGGACGGTGTCGCCCTCCAGGGTCCCGCCGCGCCGCCCGATGCCGGACAGGACGCGTTCGAGGGCCGGGAGTGGCGGGTGCGGCATGCCCTGATCATGGCCGAGACGGCGTACGCGCAGTACCAGAGCGAGACCCAGCGGCCGCCCGGTCCGGGCCCGGACTGGCAGGCCGTGCTGATGACGGGGCACCACGTGCTGTGGGGCGCGCGGCGGGTCCTGGAAAGCCCCGACGGGAGGCCGCCGGGCGCGGAGGCGGCTGCGCTGGTACGGGGGTACGGGTCCGCCGTGGGGCGGGGGATGCGGCGGGCCGCCGTACGGCTCGCGCCGCCGAAGGGCGCCGCCGGCGGAGCCGACGCGCCCGCCCGGCCGCCCGCCCGGCCGCCGGACCTGCCCGGGCCGCCGTTCCCCGGAGCCGGCTTCGGCGCCGACGAGCCCCCGCTGTTCTTCACGGCGCTGGTCTGGCTCGATGCGCTGACCGCGGACCTGGAGCACGTGGCCGGACCACCGGTGCGGGTGCCGCATCCGTGAGAGGGCGAGCAGGCGGCGCGAGGGCCGTACCGGCAGGGCCGCCGCCCACGGCTACACCGGCACGGCGATGCGCCCGTCGCGCAGTTCCACCACGTGGTCCGCGAGCTCCATCAGGGTGGCGTCGGCCGCAGCCGGGCCGCCGGGCCGCGACGGGGGCCGGGCCATCGTCTGCGACCGCCTGGTCCGGATCTCCACCACGGCCGGGGTCGAGGTGCAGGCTCTGCAGGGGCTGGAACTGACCGTCGCGCAGGGGGACCTGATCGCGCTGGTCGGTGCGTCGGGCAGCGGCAAGTCGACCCTGTTGAACAACCGTGAACCGGCAACTCGGCACGACCGTGGTGATCGTGACCCACGACCCGCTCGTGGCGGGCGAGGTCCGGCCTACGGTGGCGATCCGCGACGGCCGCACCAGCGGCGAGGTGCTGCGGCGGACGGTCACCGACGAACACGGGACGGAGTCGGTGAGCGAGCGCGAGTACGTGATGCTCGACCGCACCGGCCGTGTGCAGCTCCCGTACAAGTTCCTGCGGGCCCTGGGCATGGAGGACCGGGTGGCGGTCGATCCGGCCTCCGACCGGATCGAGGTCCGCCGCGACGACATGGAGGCGGCGTGAACGGGTGACCGGGGCGGATCGGAGGGAGAATGGGGCGCGGGGGCGCCGGTCGATTCCCGGGGGAACGGAGGGCATCCACCATGCTGGGAGACAGCAGGGCATTCAGCGGGTACTCGGTCGACAGCATCGAGGGCGCGAAGCAGTTCTACGGTGACACGCTGGGGCTGCGGGTCTCCGAGGAGAACGGCATGCTGTTCCTGCATCTGGCCGGGGACACCTCCGTGCTGCTCTACCCGAAGGACAATCACACGCCCGCGACGTTCACGGTGCTGAACTTTCCGGTGGACGACATCGACCGGGCCGTCGACGACCTGGCCGCACGGGGTGTGACCTTCGAGCGGTACGACGGGTTCGGGCAGGACGCGAAGGGCATCGCCCGGGAGAACCCGCCGGGACCCTCCATCGCGTGGTTCAACGACCCTGCGGGCAACATCCTCTCGGTCATCCAGCAGGGCGACGCTTCCTAGACCGCGGACCGGAACCGGGACGGCGGGCATGGGATCGATCGTCGTGCTGTTCGAGCTGGCGGCGGACCGGGCCCTCGGCCCGGACGGCGTCGAGCCCGTGGTGGTCGCGGTGCACGCCGCCGGAGCCGACCCCGACGTACCGCAGGACCCGCTCCCCCGCACGCTCTGCGGCCTGGACACCGACCCCATGGAACACGCGCACTACAGCCCCGGCGGCCCAGGCGAGCCGTGGTACCCGCCGGCCTCCGAGGACCGCCGCTGCCACGCCTGCGAGGCGGCGCTCCACGCGCTGTGAGCCGGTGTTCGCGTACGCCGGGGGCGCGTCCGGCGGCCGCCCCCGGCTCACGCGCGCCCGGCTCCTCGGGCGGATGGTCGCCGTGGCGGTGGACGATGCGCCAGCGGCCGTTCTCGCGGCGGTACACATGGGTGGTCCGCAGCGCGCGGTCGGCTTGCCGTTGACGGAGACGGTGTTGTGCTCGGACCTCGGCCGGGCGTCGCCCCGGTGGAGCGCCCTTTCGACGGCCACCCGGAGCGGCAGCACCTCGGCCGGGAACGCGTCGGCTTCGGACGCCATGACGGCCTCCTCCCTCAGTACGGCTGTTGCTCCACAGCCGGCATGCGGCACGGGCGACATACGGCGCCGTCGGCCGACTGCGCCGAGCGGACCGCCGTGGGCCGGTGCTGTTTTCGGTCGCTCCGGTATGGGCACGCGGAAAGGGACGAATCGGAATGAATCACGGGAATCGGCACGGGATGGCCTACGACAGTCCGCGGGTGCAGGTCCTGCTCGACGAGGACGGGGTACGCGCCGTCGTGTTGTCCGGGGAGTTCGACGTCGACAGCGTCGCCCCGCTCCAGGAGGTCCTCGCGGCCGCGGCGCGCGAGGGGGCGCGGCGGGTGGTCGACATCGCCCAGGTGGCGTTCGCCGACTCCTCGCTGCTCAACGTGCTGCTGACCGCACACGGGGAGGAGAGCCTGGTGGTGGCCGGCCCGGTGCCGAAGCAGTTCGCCGAGCTGCTGCACATGTCCGGCTCGGAGGACGCACTGGACATCGCGCCCACCCTCGCCGAAGCGCGTGTCCGGGCCCGGGCCCGGTCCGCCTGAACCGCCCCGTGAGGCCCTGCCCACCACCCCCGGGCTTGACAGGGAACACCTGGCGGAATGAACATTCATTCCGTGACACCGCGCAAGCCTGACCTCGCCCAGTTGCTCCTCGACACGGCCATCACCCTCTTCGCCGAGCGGACCTACGAAGGCACCCAGGTGCCCGCCGTGGCCCAGCGCGCCGGGGTCGGGGTCGGCAGCATCTACCGCTACTTCCCGAGCAAGGAGGCGCTGGGAAACGCCGCGTTCCAGTACGCCAAGGGGGCCCTGCTCAACGAGATGGCCCGGGCTCTCGCGGAGGGCGGTCCGGCCGCCTCCACCCGCGAGGAGTTCGACCGCTTCTGGACCGGCCTCACCCGCTACGCCTCGGCCCACCTGGACGCGTTCGTCTTCCTGGAGCACCAGCAGCACGACACCTTCCTCGCCCCGGAGAGCCGGGAACTCGCCGCCGAGATCGACCGGGTCGGCAGCGACTTCATCGAGCGCGGCCAGCGGGCCGGCGCCATCCGGGACGGGGACGCCCGGCACCTGATCGCCCTCGCCGTCGGGGCGTTCACCGGGCTGCTGAGGCAGCAACGCCCCGACGGGCTGTCCCGGCTCTCCCCCCAGGCCCTCACCCAGGCGCAGGACGCCGTCTGGGACCTCCTGAGTCGAAAGGCTCCCGCATGACCTCCCCGAAGTCCGTTCTGATCACCGGCTGCTCCTCGGGCATGGGCAGGAGCAGCGCGCTCGCCCTGCACCGGCTCGGCCACCGCGTGTACGCCACCGCCCGACGGCCCGAGGCACTGGCCGCACTGGCCGCCGAGGGCATCACGACCCTTGCCCTGGACGTGACCGACGAGGCCTCGATGGCCGCTGCCGTACGGCACGTCGAGGAGGCGCACGGCAGCGTGGACATCCTGGTCAACAACGCCGCGTACGGACTGCACGTACCGGTCGAGGCCGCCACGGCGCAGGAGATCCGCGACCAGTTCGAGACGAACGTCTTCGGGCTGGTCCGGATGACCCAGCTGGTGCTGCCGGGCATGCGGCGGGCGGGGCGCGGCCGGATCGTCAACATCTCCTCGATGGCGGGCCGGTTCTCCCCGCCCGGCGGGGCCTTCTACCACGCGAGCAAGCACGCGGTCGAGGCGATCAGCGACTCGCTGCGCCTGGAGGCGGCCCCGTTCGGCATCGAGGTCACCGTCGTCCAGCCCGGGCCGACGATCACGGAGTTCGGCTCGACTGCGGTCGCCACCATGGGCGCGGAGGCGGACCCCGCCGACCCGTACGGCCGCTTCCGTGCCGAGCTGGCGGACATGTACGCCCGGCGTACCTTCCGCCGCCGCAACGGCGCCGTTCCGGCCGAGACGGCCACGAAGGTGATCGTCCGGGCGGCGACCGCGCGCCGGCCGCGGGCGCGGTACGCGATCGGGGCGCTGGCCCGCACCGTCATGCTGGCCAAGCGGGCCCTGCCGGATTCCGCCTTCGACGCCGTGATGCGGCGGAACTTCCCGCTGCCGGCCCCTCGGTCGACGGCTGCCGCGGCGGCCCGCTGAGGCACTCGGTTCAGGGCCTGCGCACGGTGTGCCTCGGGATGGGAGCCAGCGGCGTCGGGGAGAGGGACGTCGTCTCCTCCCCGGCCTCCAGGAGGGTGTCGGCGGCGCCCACGATCAGGGGATCGGGCTCCCCCACCGCCGCCGGGTCCTTCCTGGCGTAGTCGAGCCGCCACAGGAGGCTGCGCATGGCTTCCAGCCGGGCCCTGCGCTTGTCGTTGCTCTTGACCACCGTCCACGGGGCGTGGGCGGTGTCGGTGGCGCGGAACATGTCCACCTTGGCGGCCGTGTAGTCGTCCCACCGGTCGAGGGAGGCCAGGTCGGTGCCGGAGAGCTTCCACTGCCGTACGGGGTCCACCTGGCGGATGGCGAAGCGGGTGCGCTGCTCGGAGCGGGAGACGGAGAACCAGAACTTGATCAGGTGGATCCCGTCTTCGACGAGCATGCGTTCGAAGAGGGGGCACTGGCGCAGGAAGAGCTGGTACTGCTCCTCGCTGCAGAAGCCCATCACCCGCTCCACCCCGGCCCGGTTGTACCAGGACCGGTCGAAGAAGACGATTTCCCCGGGCGAGGGGAGGTGGGCGGTGTAGCGCTGGAAATACCACTGCCCCGCTTCGCGTTCCGTGGGCTTGTCGAGGGCGACGATGCGCGCCCCGCGAGGGTTGAGGCGCTCGGTGAACCGCTGGATGGTGCCGCCCTTTCCGGCCGCGTCCCGGCCCTCGCACAGGACGGCCACCCGGGCTCCGGACTCCTTCACCCACCGCTGGAGCTTGAGCATCTCGATCTGCAGGATGCGCTTGGCCCGCTCGTACTCCGCGCGGCGCACCTTGCGGTCGTACGGATAGTTCTCCCGCCACGTCTGGATCGCCGCGCCCTCGGCGTCCAGCAGCACGGGTTGCTCGGGGCGGCTCGCGTCCACGCTGAGCCCCCGGAGCAGCTGCTGCTGAGCCTCGCCGGGCATGCCGTCGTTCACCGAGGGACCTTCCACGCCGTGCGTATACCCCAACGCGGCCCGTCATGCCGCGCACAGGTGAGGTAGCGCCATCGCACGTACGCTGGAGCAGAGGCAGGCCCCACCCCGGGCCGGAGCACTCCGGCAGACACCGCCGGTGTGCGGAAGGACGGCCCCGGAGGGCAGCGCCCACTTCGCGAAATCCACGAGTCCGTGAACGAGTGACCAGGTGAATCGAGTGACCATGTGAAGCGCGTGGATGCGTGCATTCCATGGAGCCCCCACCTCGCGAAGTCCACAAGGAAATACTTCTCCGCCCATATCGCGGCTTGACAGCCGGCTTTGGCCGGCGGAAAGCGGGGCCCCCATGGCTGAGCGGCTCAAAAGGTCCGGCCTGATCGGAGAGCTTTCGGCCGAATTCGCAGGCACGATGATCCTCATCCTCTTCGGCGTGGGCGTGGTGGCACAGGTGGTCGCGGGCGGGGCGCTCACCACCCCGCCAGGCGGCCTCGGGAACCACGACAGCATCGCCTGGGCCTGGGGCCTCGGCGTCACCCTGGGCGTCTACGTCGCCGCACGGCTCAGTGGCGCCCACCTCAACCCGGCCGTGACCCTGGCACTCGCGGCGTTCAAGGGATTCCCGTGGAGCCGTGTGGCTCCCTACGCCCTCGCCCAGACGGCCGGCGCCTTCGTCGCGGCCCTGCTGGTGCGCTGGAACTACAGTGAGGCGCTGGCCAAGGCTGATCCCGGCCACACCATCAAGACGCAGGGCGTGTTCTCCACCCTGCCGGCCAACGGCAATCCGAATCTTCCGGTCCACGAGTGGGGAGCCTTCCGCGACCAGATCATCGGGACGGCGATCCTGATGCTGCTGATCCTGGCCGTCACGGACCTGTTCAACACGCCTCCCGGCGCCAACCTGGCCCCGTTCATCATCGGCCTGATCGTCGTGGCGATCGGCATGGCCTGGGGCACCGACGCGGGCTACGCGATCAACCCGGCCCGTGACTTCGGGCCCCGTCTGGCCAGCTTCATCACGGGGTACGGCAGTGCATGGCGAGATCAATACGGCAACTTCTACTTCTGGGTGCCGATCATCGGTCCCCTGATCGGAGCCCTGGTCGGCGCGGCCCTGTACAAGTTCTTCATCGGCAGGTACCTGCCGACGGCAGAGGCGGAACCGCCCGGACGCATGCCAGGACCGGACGAATCCGAGACCTGATCGGGCACTGGCCCACAGCATCCCCGGCGCTGCGTGACGCCCGCGCAGCCCGTCCCAGCAGCCCATCCCACAGGAGAGGCGGGAACCGCCATGGCGGACTTCATCGGCGCGGTGGACCAGGGAACCACCAGCACCCGTTTCATGATCTTCGACCACTCCGGCAACGAGGTGGCCAAGCACCAGCTGGAGCACGAGCAGATACTCCCGCGCTCCGGATGGGTGGAGCACGACCCGGTGGAGATCTGGGAACGGACCAACTCGGTGATCCAGAACGCCCTCCGGCACGGGAACCTGGAAGCCGAGGACCTGGCGGCGATCGGCATCACCAATCAGCGCGAGACGACCGTCGTATGGGACCCGCGCAACGGGCGCCCGTACTACAACGCGATCGTCTGGCAGGACACCCGTACCGACTCCATCGCCGCGGCGCTGGACCGCTCGGGGCAGGGCGATGTCATCCGCCGCAAGGCGGGCCTGCCGCCCGCCACGTACTTCTCCGGCGGGAAGATCCAGTGGATCCTGGAGAACGTCGACGGGGTCCGCGAGGCGGCGGAGGCCGGGCACGCCCTGTTCGGCAACACGGACTGCTGGGTGCTGTGGAACCTGACCGGCGGCCCGGACGGCGGAGTCCACGCCACGGACGTCACCAACGCCAGCCGCACGATGCTGATGAACCTGGAGACCCTGGACTGGGACGACGAGCTGCTGGGCTTCTTCGGCGTCCCGCGGGCCATGCTGCCCGCCATCCGCCCGTCCTCGCACCCCGAGGCCTTCGGGGCGACCCGTACGTCCCGGCCGCTGCGCAGCGCGATCCCGGTCACCGGGGTCCTGGGCGACCAGCAGGCGGCGACCGTCGGCCAGGTCTGCTACGCGCCCGGCGAGGCGAAGAACACGTACGGTACCGGCAACTTCCTGGTGCTGAACACCGGGACCGAACTGGTCCGTTCGCAGCACGGCCTGCTGACCACGGTCGCCTACCAGTTCGGTGACAGCCCGGCGATCTACGCGCTGGAGGGCTCCATCGCGGTCACCGGCTCCGCCGTCCAGTGGCTGCGCGACCAGATGAAGGTGATCGGCGATGCGGCGGAGAGCGAGCGGCTGGCCCGCACCGTCGAGGACAACGGCGGGATGTACTTCGTCCCCGCCTTCTCGGGCCTCTTCGCCCCGTACTGGCGCTCCGACGCCCGCGGTGCGATCGTCGGCCTCGCCCGCTACAACACCAACGGGCATCTGGCGCGCGCCACTCTGGAGGCCATCTGCTACCAGAGCCGCGACGTCGTGGAGGCCATGGAGCAGGACTCCGGTGTCCACCTCGACGTGCTCAAGGTCGACGGCGGTGTGACGGCGAACGACCTGTGCATGCAGATCCAGGCCGATGTCCTCGGGGTCCCGGTCAGCCGCCCGGTGGTGGCCGAGACCACCGCTCTGGGCGCCGCGTACGCGGCCGGACTGGCCACCGGCTTCTGGCGGGACACCGACGAACTGCGCACGCACTGGCAGGAATCCAAGCGCTGGGAGCCCAAGTGGACCGAGGAGCAGCGCGCGGAGGGCTACGCGGGCTGGAAGAAGGCCGTGGAACGGACGCTGAACTGGGCCGAGGTCGCCTGAGCTCGCGGGCCGGACAGGGCCCCGGCACGGCAGAACCCGAACGGAACGAGCCCGAACGGAACGAGCCCGAACTGAACGAGCCCGAACTGAACGAGGAAGGGCAGGCATGACGAAGAGGGAAGCACCGAAGGACAAGGCCGAGAAGCTCAAGGAGCGGGCCAAGCAGATGATCCAGGAGCTCAAGGAGGAGACGACGGAGCTCGACACCCGCCCGTACGGCAGCGCCCCCGCGACCCGTACTCCCCGGGCCCGAACTCAGGGCACCGGCGGGGCCGGTCGGCCCGCCGGCGAAGCACGGTGAGCGAGCCGCAAGCGGGCCCGGCGCCGACGGCCTCGTCGGCGCCGGGCGGCGCACACGCACGGGTGAAGGCGGTGCGTCGTCGCGGTCTCGGGATGCGGTGCGGCGGGTCTGGCCCAAGGATGAACCCCGGGAATGAACCCCGTACCCCTGGTCCCACCGAGGAGTTGTCCATGCCCGACGGCACGCCGCCCACCCTCCGTACCGAATATGTCGCCGCCCTGGCCGCCGACGCCGCACCCCGGGACGGGAGGCGGACGGAACCGGGCCGCTACGTCGCGGCCGGCGACTACTGGTTCCACCAGACGGGGAGCATGCGCGCCGAGGGTCCGGGCCGCGGTTCGCCCGCAGCCGTGTGCCGCCCCTGACCGACGGGAGTGCGCGGCAGCGGGCGGCCTACGCCTGCGGTCGGGCCGGGGTTCCGCGCCGGACCGGGCTCGCCCGGCCCGGCGGCGGCCTGCCGGACAGCACGCCCGGGCGGCCCGTCCCGCGGTGCGCAGGTTTGGCCGGTCGGCGGCCGGGCAGCCGCCAGCCGACAGGATCAGGGGGCAGGTGTGGGGGGGTATCCGAGAGGAGTCCGCGATGGAGGACCAGGGCGGCGCCGGTGGAGCGCCACTGCACGACGAGGGAGACCGCGAGCGCCGCAGGCCCCATGTGAAGCCGTCCATCATGGACCGGCGCCGCAGGGAGCGCGAGTCTTCGTCGGACACGGCGGCCGACAAGCAGTCCGACGAAACGCGGCAGCAGGACAGGCCCGGGAAGCGCGGCCCGTCGACCGGCGATTGATGCGTCGGCCGGCTCCGTGCCCGGGAGGCCGCCCGGTCCGTACGGCGGACCCGGGCGGCCGCGTCCGGACCGTTCACCGCGTGGCGCTGCGCCGCCTCGCCCCGGCCGTGGTGACGGCGGTCGGCGTGTGGTGCACTGCCGCGCTGTCCTGCGCGGGGCCGGTCCCGGCCGGGCCGCCGCCCCGCATGCCGCGGCCGGAACTGGCGGCGGAGGTGACGGTCGCCTCGGCGGCCGCACTCGCGGCCACGTACCGGCCCGGCTGCCCGGTCGCACCCGACCGGCTGCGGCTGATCCGGATGAACCACTGGGGCTTCGACGGCGCGCTCCACCGGGGTGAGATCCTCGTGCACGAGGACGCGGTCCGGCCCCTCCTCCACGTGTTCGGCGAGGCCTTGGAGGCCGGGTTCCCGATCCGCCGCATGCGGCCGGCGGCGGCGTACGGCGGCGACGACCGGAAGTCGATGGCCGATGACAACACCTCCGCCTTCAACTGCCGCCAGGTGACCGGCGACCCCGGGCGCCTCTCGCGGCATGCGTACGGCATGGCCGTCGACATCAACCCGGTGGAGAACCCGTACGTGGACCGCCACGGCACCGCGCACCCCTCCGCGGGCCGGTCCCATTTGCGCCGTGACCCTGCCGGGCCCGGCATGATCCGCCCGGGGGACGCCGTCATCCGGGCCTTCGAGGACGTGGGATGGGAGTGGGGAGGCCGCTGGCATCCCCCCGACTACCAGCACTTTTCCACCGACGGCACCTAGTGCGCCCCGGGCGGGCGGGGCGGGGGTGCAGGATGGGCGGATGGAGAGGGCAGAGCTGGAGGGACGGGCCCGCCGCCTGGCGGCGGCGGGCGGCCGGCGGATCCTGGGGATCGCGGGAGCGCCGGGTGCGGGCAAGTCCACGCTGGCCGCGCGGCTGGCGGACGCGCTGGGCCCGGAGCTGGCCGTGGTGGTGCCCATGGACGGATTCCACCTCGCCCAGGCCGAGTTGGTGCGCCTGGGCCGGGCCGACCGGAAGGGCGCGCCGGACACCTTCGACGCGGCCGGGTACACGGCGCTGCTGGGTCGGCTGCGCGCATCCGGCGGCGCGGACGCCTCCGCCGAGGCCGTCTACGCGCCCGCCTTCGACCGCTCGCTGGAGGAGCCGGTCGCCGGGAGCATCCGGGTCGATCCGGCCGTCCCCCTGGTGATCACCGAGGGGAACTACCTGCTCCACGACGCAGGGCCGTGGGCGCAGGTCAGGGCGCTGATGGACGAGGTGTGGTTCCTGGCCCCGCAGGACGGGCTGCGGGTGCGGCGGCTGGTCGAGCGCCATGTGCGCCACGGCAAGGAGGAGGCGTACGCGCGGCAGTGGGTGGCGCGCTCCGACGAGGCGAACGCCCGCCTGGTCGCGCCGGGGCGCATGCGCGCGGACCTCGTCGTGGAGTGAGTGCGTGCGGGTCACCGCATCGCCGCCGCGATCGAGGGCAGACGCCCGGCATGAACCACACCACCGACTTCGCTCCCTCCCACTGGATGCAGACCGTGGAGGTGCCCGCGCATCCGCCGCTCACCAACCCCGCATCCGCGGACGTCGTCGTGATCGGCGGCGGGATCGCGGGGCTGAGCGCAGCGTGGGAGCTGGCACGGTCGGGCCGGCACGTGACGGTGCTGGAGGCGGGACGGCTCGCCGCGGGGGTCACCGGTCACACCACCGGGAAACTGACCGCGCTGCACACGACCGTCTACGCGGAGCTGCGGCGCAGCGCCGGGCCGGAAGCGGCGCGCGACTACGCCCACTCCCAGAGCGCGGCCCTGCGGCGGGTCCGCGAGGTGGCCGACACCCTCGGCGTGGACTGCGAGCTGGAGAGCCGTTCCGCGTACACCTACTGCGAGGAACCCGAGGGGGTCGAGGCGCTGCGCGCCGAGGCGGAGGCCGCCCGGGCCGCCGGGCTGGAGGCCGATTTCGTCACCGACACGGGCCTGCCCTTCCGGGTGGCGGGCGCCGTACGGGTGCTCGGCCAGGCCCAGTTCCACCCCCGCAAGTACCTGCGGGCGCTGGCCGAGGACGTGATCGCGCAGGGCAGCGAGATCTACGAGCACACCCGCGTCGTCGATCTGGCGGAGGGCGAGCCCTGCCGGGTCACCACCGACGCGGGGGTGACGATGGTGGCCCGGGACGTCATCGTCGCCACGCACTATCCGGTGTTCGACCGGGCCCTGATGTTCACGCGGCTGACCCCGCACCGGGACCTGGTGGTGGCCGGGCCGCTGCCGGCCGACCGCGACCCGGACGGCATGTACATCACCCGGGAGGACGGCAAACGCTCCGTGCGCACCGCCCCGTACGGCGACGGCCGCCGGCTCCTCATCGTGACCGGCGAGGAGTTCACTCCCGGTGACGGCGGGGTCGAGGCCCGCTACCAGCGCCTGTCGGGCTGGGTACGGGAGCGCTTCCCCGGCGTCACTGTCACGCACCGCTGGGCGGCCCAGGACAACGCCCCCGTGGACACCGTGCCGCTCATCGGCCTCTTCCACCCCGGCAGTACCCACGTGTACGTGGCGACCGGCTTCGGCGGCTGGGGCATGAGCGGCGGCGTCCTGGCCGGCCAACTGCTGCGCGCCCTCGTCGACGGTCAGCCGCCCGCCTGGGCGGAACTGTACGACCCGCGCCGGATGGCGTCCGTGGCGCGGGCGGCGCCCTCCTTCGCCAAGACCCAGTGGCAGGTCGGAAAGCACTTCGTCGGGGACCGTCTCGCGGCGCTGCCCGCGGGCGCCCTGTCGGAGGCGGAAGGGCTGCCGCCGGGCCGGGCGGCGGTCGTCGACGTGCGGGGACGCCCGTGCGCGGTCCACCGCGACGACGAAGGCCGGCTGCACGCCGTGTCCGCCACCTGCACCCACCTGGGGTGCCTCGTCGCCTTCAACGATGCGGAACGCACCTGGGAGTGCCCCTGCCACGGCTCGCGGTTCGGGATCGACGGCGAAGTGCTGCAAGGTCCCGCGCTGCGGCCCCTGGACCGGCCCGACATCAACGGGGCGGAGTGGCAGTGGCCCGACAAGCCCTGACGGCGACCCTCACTCCTCGCGCAGCACCCGCACGCTCTTGACCTCGGTGTCCACCGCATCGGGGACGACCATGCCCGCGTCCACGCCGGTGCGCAGGTACGTCAGCACGTCCATGGTGAGGCGCTCGCCCGGCAGGGCCGCCGGAATGCCCGGCGGATACGGGGTCAGCATCTCGGCGGCGATCCGGCCGTCCGCCTTCTCCCACGGGACCTGTTCGGTGCGCCCGAAGAACGCGTCCCGCGGCAGCCGCGCCTGCTCCAGCCGCAGCCGCGACGGTGGCGGGACGCTCACCCGCTGCTGCGTGCGGAACTCGTCGCGGTGTGCCACGAGGTCCCGGAGGGCGGTGAGCAGGGTCTCTGCGGTGTCCTTGTCGTCGGCGTGGGTCAGCTGCGCGCTGATGCGGCGGTGGTCGGAGACGTGGAGGTTGATCCGGTGCTGCTCGCGCAGCCAGTCGGCGGCGCGGTAGCCGGTCGTGCCGAGGCCGGTGATGTCGACGATCACCTGGAGGGGGTCCATGTCACTGGCGCGGCCGGGTCCGCAGAAGTCGTCCCGCCCGTGGACGTGCAGCCCGTCGAGCGCCTCGATGCGTTCGCGGACGGCGCGGGCGAGGGCCAGGGCGTCGTCGTACAGCTTCCGGCCGTGCTGGGCCATCTGCCGCCGCCAGCCGTCGAGGCCGGCGTAGATCAGTACGGAGGGGCTGGTGGTGCCGAGCAGGTCCTCGCGGCTCCTGAGCACCTCGGGCTTCACGAGGTCGCCCTGGAGGTGGAACACCGAGCCCTGTTCGATGCCGGATCCCATTTTGTGCACGGAGGTGACGCACACGTCGGCGCCGGCGTCCATCGCCCAGGTCGGCAGCCCCGGGTGGAAGGGCAGGTGCGCACCCCAGGCCTCGTCCACGATCAGCGGCGCCCCGCGGCGGTGGCACACCTCGGCGATGGCGGCGAGGTCCGAGCAGGTTCCGTACGGGGTGGGGCTGGTCACCAGCGCCCCGCGGGCTTCCGGCTCGGCTTCGAAGGCGGCCTCGAACGCCTCGGGGGACGGCGGGTGGGCGAGGTGGAGCTGCGGGTCCCACTGCGGGTCGACCCAGACGGGCTCGATGCCCGACAGGATGAGCCCGGCGACCACGCTCTTGTGGGCGTCGCGGCCGACGATCAGCTTCTCGTGGGGCCCGGCCACCGAAAGCATCGCCGACTTCACGGACAGGGAGCTGCCGCAGGTGGAGAAGAAGGCGTGCTCCGCGCCGACGGCGTCGGCCATCAGTTCCTCGGCCTCCCGCAGGATGCCGTGGGAGGAGGTCCGGTCGTCCAGGCCGCTGGTGGCGAGGACGTCCGAGTGGTAGACGGCGTCACCGAGGACGGCCCGTACGCGGGGATCGGCTCCGCGGGCCTGTTTGTGTCCGGGCGGGGTGAACGGGGTCTGGCCCTGCGCGTGGTAGTCGGCCAGGGCTTCGAGTACGGGGGCCTTCGACTGGTCCATGCGCAGCCGCCTGCCCGGTTCCCCGGGGCAGAAACCGCGGGCCGGTCTTCGTCACCTGGCCGGGGGGACGGCGGGTGGGCGGCCGAAGGCGGGGTAGACGAGCCGGTGGTCAACGGCACGACGGCAGAAGCGAGGTGAGGACGTTGGCGGTCAAGGCAGTGGGATGGGCACGTTCGTTCCCGGTTTCCGAGGGCGTGAGAGCGGCACGGCAGTGGACCGCCGAACACCTGGCCTGTCTGCCGTGGAACGGCGAGGCCTCGGACACCGCCCATGCGGTCCTGGTCAGCGTCTCGGAGCTGGTCACCAACGCCCATCTGCACGCGGCCACCACCGCCCATCTGGTGCTGACCTGGGACGGCACCTGCCTGCACGTGAGCGTCGCCGACGCCGACCCGCGCCTGCCGCGGCCGCGCAAGGCCGACGCCGACCCGAGCGCCGGGTCCGGGAGGGGGCTGGGCATCGTCGACGTCCTGGCGGATTCCATGGACGTGCACGCGTGCCACGGCGGCAAGGCGGTGACCGCCTGCTTCCGCCCCGAGGGCCGACCCTGCCGCAGGCCGGCTGACGGCCGTGCTCGTGCGGGGACGGGGACATCAGGCGCGGAGGGCGTCCTGGACGCTCGGGTACAGGGAGAGGACGGTGTCGGCGCCGGTGAGCGCGAACAGCCGGCACAGCTGCTCCCCGGGGGCGGCGATGCGCAGGGCCGTGAGGCGGTGCAGCCGTAGGAGCAGGTTGAGGAACGAGGAGTCGCCGAACGTGATGGACGCGGCGTCCAACACCACGAGCCGGGACCGGTCGGCGGCCGCGGCGAGAGCCTCCTCCAGAGGGGCCAGCGTGTCCTGGTCCAGTTCTCCGCAGGCCGCGACCACCCAGCCGGACCCCGCCGGATAGCTGTCGCCCACCACGCCTTCCCGGTGTGCGTCCTCTGCCCCGGTCATGCTGCCTCCCGGATCGTCACATGTGCGGCCTCCACTGGGGAGTATGCACGTTCCCCCCGTGGACCACGACGTGTGAGACGTGGACCACGACGTGTGAGAGCCGCTGCTCTGGGCACAAGCGGGTCCGGCAGCCATCAGTCAATGGGAGGGAACGGCCACCATGCTTCGTACGGCCGCAGTTGCAAGCCCCGTTCGCGCGACCGATGTGCAGGTACCGGTATCGGCCCGGCCCGTGGGAGGGGAGCCCGCGCAGGACGTGGAGCTGCCGCAGTTGGCGAACGCGCGGGAGATCGCGCCCGCCGACGCCCGGGAGATGTCGCGGGTGTTCTTCGGCCGGTTGCGCGAGCTGGAGGAGGGCACGCGTGAGTACCAGTACGCCCGCAACACCCTGATCGAGATGAACCTCTCGCTCGTGCAGTTCGCCGCACGCCGTTTCCGGGCCCGCGCCGCGGGCGGCGGGCTCGACATGGACGACATCATCCAGGTGGGCACCATAGGCCTGATCAAGGCCATCGACCGGTACGACCCCGAGCGCGAGGTGGAGTTCTCCACGCTCGCGCTTCCCTACATCACCGGTGAGATCAAGCGGTTCTTCCGCGACACCACCTGGGCCGTCCACGTCCCGCGCCGCCTCCAGGAGCTGCGCTCGGAACTCGCCAAGGCGCAGGAGTCGCTCACCGACACGCTGGGCCGCGCCCCGACGGTCAAGGAGGTCGCGCGGTACCTCGAACTGTCCGAGGAGGAGGTCATTGACGGCCTTGTCGCCGCCAACGGCTACACCAGCGGCTCCCTGGACACCGCCACGGAGGCCGAGGAGACCGCGGGATCCGGTCGTCCGACGCGTCCGCTCAGCGACAAGCTGGGCGAGCCGGACCCCGCCATGGAGCTCTTCGAGGACTTCCACACCCTCGCTCCCCTGCTGGAGCAACTGGACGCCCGGGACCGGTTGATCCTGAGCATGCGGTTCGGCCAGGAGATGACCCAGGCGGAGATCGGCGCCGAACTCGGCATCTCCCAGATGCAGGTCTCCCGGCTGCTGTCCCGCATCCTGGGCCGGCTGCGGGCCGGAATGCTCACGTCGTAACGGCGAAGCCCGGCACGACAACCGTATGAGACCCCCGGTCGCCTACACTGTCACGGGCGTGCGCAGGTCACTCGAAGACGCAGAGACGCCGGGGGTGAGAGACCACTGTGAAGACCAGCGGGCCGGATACCGGCGATCCACTGCGTGCGGGACCTCCCGTGCCGGGCCAGCGTCGTCGCCTCGCGTTGGCCGGTGTACGGGGCCAGGTGGGCAAAGGCCGTGATTTCACCCGTCAGGCGCTGCGGGACTGGGGCTGGTACGGGACGGAGACCGCCGAGGACACCCTGCTCGTCGTCTCCGAGCTGCTCACCAACGCCGGTCTGCACGCGGACGGCTGCATCGAACTCGTCCTGACCGCCGGTGAATCGCTGCGGATCGACGTGCTCGACGGCACGGCAGACCTGCCGCGCCGTCATCCCGCGCCCCAGCGGGGCCTGCCCGGCGGACACGGTCTCCACATCATCGAGCGGCTCTCCGACCGCTGGGGCACCGACCCCCGGCCGCCGGGCAAGGTGGTCTGGGCGGAGTTCGAGTCCTCCCGTCTGGTCACGGGCAGGCCTGCCCGGCCCTGAGGCGCCGCCGCACGCCGCGCCGCCCCCGCCCGCGGAGCTTCATTTCCGCGGAAGGGGGCAGGCGCGCGGCATGACTTCGAATCTGCTCACGTCCCTGGCCCTGGCCCCCGCCCCCGGCCCTGCCTGGCTGCACCTGCTGGTGATGGCGTTCGCCCTGCTGGTCCTGCTCCACAGCCTGGCCCGGCACCGGTAGCGGGGTGGGCCCCGGATCCTAAGCGGCGACCTGGTGGGGCCGGACGAGTTCCGCCTGCCCGAACAGGAGGGCCCAGCCGTCGGGGAGCCGGCCCAGGATGCGGGCCAGGAGCTCCGGGCCCGCCAGACGGGCCACCACGGTGAGCACGGCCCCCGTCTCCCAGCGGGTGGTCGCGGGGGTGGCGCCGGTCCGCGTGGCGAGGTCCTTGACGAAGCCCCAGCCGGTGAGCTGTCGGGTGTCGGGGATCTGGGCGGTGAAGGGGAGGGCGGCCTCCCTCGGGAGCCGGGCCGCGAGGTCGACGCGTTCGTCCCCGGTGATCTGACGCCCGAGGGCCGCCATGACGTTCCTGACGGCTTCCGCGGCACGTTCACGCGTCGGATAGGCGCCCTCGTAGCGCACGGTCTCCAGCATCTGTTCGTACGTCATGTCCGGTGCCTGCTGGAGCGTTGCCGGCGGGGGGAACATGGGTGCTGCATGCCTTTCTCCTCGAAGGGACTGCCGGACTGGGGCCGTCGGCCCGGCCGCGCCGCGCGCGGTGTGCTGTCATGCGGGGTCCGGGTGCGACCGCCGCTCAGCCGCTGATCTCCTTGCGTCCGCCGCCGGCGCCGATGGCGATCTTCCGGGGCTTGGCGCGCTCGGAGATCGGGATGCGCAGGGTCAGGACACCTGCGTCGTAGTCGGCCTGGATGTTCTCGGTGTCGAGGGTGTCGGCGAGGGTGATCTGCCGGGAGAAGACACCGAGCGGGCGCTCGGAGAACTCCATCTGGACGTCGTCGGCCTGGGCCGCCGGGCGGCGCTCCGCCTTCACGGTCAGCATGTTCCGTTCGACGTTGATGTCGATGGCGTCGGTCGAGACCCCCGGCAGGTCGAAGGCGATCACATAGGCCTCGCCCTCGCGGTACGCGTCCATCGGCATCGCCGACGGCTTGGACCAGGTGCCGGGTGACCCCATCAACTGCTGGGTGAGCCGGTCGAGCTCGCGGAACGGGTCGGTGCGCATCAGCATTCGCGAAACACCTCCGGTTGGTTCAGGCAGTACCTGCCCATGCGCTTCAACGTGCCTCCGTTGTAACATGTCATCCAGTCGATGACAAGAAGGTCGTCATCTGGAGGATGACATCTGCGAACGGAGATCGAGATGCCCCCGGCGCACCGCCCTGCAGCGCAATCCGAACCCGCCCCCGAGCCCGCCGCAGGACCCGGCCCGGCCTCATTCCTGGCGGCTGCGGCCGCATTGGAGGCCATTGACCAGGCCGTACGTTCCGCCCAGGAAGCCGAGCCGGCGACCGGGCCGGCCGACGGCGGCCCGCACCCGGCGCTCGCCTCCCTGCTCCTGCTCCGTGAGGTCCGCGAGCAGCTCGCCGGCTGGGAGGCGGGTCTGATCGAGACCGCCCGGGACGCAGGGGCCAGCTGGGCCGATCTCGCCGCGCCGCTCGGGGTGGCCAGCCGGCAGGCCGCCGAACGCCGCTACCTGCGGCTGCGCCCCGGCCCGGCCGACTCGACCGGTGAACAGCGGGTCCAGGCCGTACGCGACCGGCGGGCCGCCGACCGTACGGTCGCCGCCTGGGCCCGGGACAATGCCGCAGCCCTGCGCCGGCTCGCCGGGCAGATCACCGCGCTGACCGACCTGCCCGCGGGCGCCGAGCAGCGGCTCGGCGAGCTCAACGAGGCGCTCGGCCACCACGACCCGGCCCGCCTCGTCGCCCCGCTGACCGCCACGCGGGACGATCTGCACCCGGCCCACACCGAGCTGGCGGAACGCGTCGCGGCGATCAGCCGGCACACCCGCCTGCTTCGCGACCGCAGCAACCAGCGCCGCGGCCCCCTCGCCTGAGCAGGCGCCTTCGCCGAGTGCGCGTGGCACGGAAGAGGCCGGCGGATCGTCGGACGATCCGCCGGCCTGTGCACACCGCCTTCGGGGACGGTGCCCCGTCCTAGTGCTTGAGCGTGTCCTTGGCCTTCTGGGCGGTCTGCTTGGCGTCGCCGGCAGCCTGTTCCGCCCGGCCCTTCATCTCAAGACTCTCGTTCCCGAGGGCCTTGCCCGTGGTTTCCTTGATCTTGCCCTTCGTGGTCTTGCCGACGTTCTTGGCTTTCTTGCCTCCGGCCATCCCCAGCCACCTCCTGAGAAGAAGCTCACTTTCTGCACATTCCCCGCATGAGGGGCAATATGCCCTCCGGCTCTCCGAGGAGCCATGGGGACGTGACGGGAGGCGGCCCCGGTCGACCCGCACGAGAATGAGGAAGGGGATTCGGCGCTCGGCGGCGAGGTACGCAGATGGATGAGGCGGATTTCGGCCGGCTGCTGGCCCGGCTGCTCGGCGACGCCCACCGCTGCGGCCCCGACGACCTGCCCGCCCTGTTGCGGGGGGCCGCGCGTTCCATGGGGTTGCACGACGCGGTGATCTACCTGGCCGACGTACAGCAGGCACAGCTGGTCCCGCTCCGTGCCGCCGTGGGAGACTCCGGGGACCCGGCCGGAGAGCCGTCCGCGGGTGAACGTCTCGCCGTGGACGGCACCCTCGCCGGCTGGGCGTACCGCACCGAGTGCCTGCGCCTCTCCTCGTCCGGCGACCCGGTGGTGTGGCTGCCCCTCGTCGACGGTGTCGAGCGGATGGGTGTCCTGCGCGTCACGGCGTCCTCGCTCGACACCGCCGCCCTCGAACAGTGCAAGACACTGGCGGCGTTGACGGGACAGTTCCTGTTCTCGAAGCTCCCGACGAGCGACACCGTCCTGCGGGCCCTGCGGACCCGCCCGATGACGCTGCAGGCCGAGCTCGGCTGGGCCTTCATGCCTCCACGGACGATCGGCACCCGTTCCGCCACGTCCAGCGCGGTCCTGGAGCCGGCGTACGCGATCGGCGGCGACGCCTTCGACCACTCGATCACCGCCACCACGCTGCACATGGCCGTGATCGATGCCATGGGGCACGATCTGGCCTCCGGGCTCTGCGCCGCCGTGGCGATGGCCGGCTGCCGTTCCATGCGGCGTGCCGGCGGCGATCTGGTCGACATCACCTCCGCGGTCGACGAGGCGCTCAGCACTTGGCTCCCCGACCGTCTGCTCACTGCCGTGTTCGCCGACGTCGGCCTGAGGACCGGCACCCTGACCTGGGTGAACTGCGGCCACCCGGCGCCGCTGATCATCCGCAACCACCGGGTGGTGCCCGGAGCCCTGCAGCGCCCCGCGCAGCTGCCCCTCGGCCTCGGCCCGCGCACCCGGCGGGCCCCCAGCGTGATCCACCACGCGCAGCTGGAGCCCGGCGACCGGGTCCTGGTGTACACGGACGGTGTCACCGAGGCCCGCTCCAGCACCGGAGAGCAGTTCGGCGAGAAACGGCTCGTGGACACCATCGTCCGCGCGACCGCCGCCGGTGAGGCCGCCCCGGAGGCCCTGCGCCGGCTGGTGCGGACCATCCTCGACCACCACCACGACCGCCTCACCGACGACGCCACGATCCTCCTCGCCGAATGGCACCCCCACGGCGTCGCACCGCCGCCGGAGCCTTCGCGGACGCCGCACTCCGCGGAGCGGGCGGATGCCCGGCGCGAGGGGCCCGCTGCCGGGGGCGGGCCGGGGGGTGAGGGGACACCGTCCGGTGTCTGACCGGGAGGTCCTCCGGGACGCTCCGCTCGGGGGTTCGTCGCGTACCGGAAGACCTGGTGGCCCATGATGGGCCACCGACCCTGCGGATCGCCGCCGCACACGAGAGGCGTGGCGCGTCAACACCCGGGCGCGGTGGGCGTCCGATCGTGGGACAAACGCCGTGGCGCCCCGTAAATGCGCCCCTTCCGCTCGGGCCGGTGGTACACAACTGGCCTACGCAGATACCCCCAAGTGGGGCACCGGCCAGAGGAGTGGCGGATGACCAGCACGCCAGCACGACACCGTCCCCCCACCGGCCTCATCGCGGACGACGACACCCCCGCCACCGGTGTCTCGCCCGGGCCGGCCGGGCGCGCGGCGCTGGGACGGGCCACCGGCATCCTGATGGCCCTCGTGCCGTGCAGCACCGCGACCGCCCGCCGCATCCTCGCCGAGACCGCCCGGGTCGCCGGAGTGGGCCTGTCCGAGGCGGTGGGCGCCGCTCTCGCCCTGCGGGACGGCGAGGACGGGCCGCCGTCCCCTGTCGAAACCATCCTGCAGACCGTGATCGAACACACCCTCCACACCCCCGACCCGGCGCCGGCCGCCCTCCAGCCCAACCCGAGCGTGCTCCGCGGACACCTGCGCCATTTCCGCGCCCTGCGGCGCCGGACCTTCGCCACCCCCGAGGACCCCGGCTTGCGCTGCGAACTGGAGGACGCCTCCTACACGCTGTGCGTCCTCACCGGCCGGCGCAGCCCCCACCACGCCGTCCACGCGGCGGAGGAGCTCGTCGCCCTCCACCGCCTCGACACACCCCACGCCCACTAGAGCCGGCCCATGACCACCACACCCCAGCAGCCGGGCCCGTTGCCGACCCTGACGGCAGGGACCGCCCCGGCCGCCACCGCCCGCGCCACCGGAACCTTCACGGCCCTCCTCCCGGGCCGTGGCGCCGCCCGGCAGGGCCCGGGAGGCGCCGCCCGGCCGGGCCCGGGAGTCCCGTGGCAGCCGATGCACTCGGCCGGCAGCCGGACACCGCTGTTCGACACGCTCGCACGGGACTGGGCCGCCCGCGGGGCCACGGTTCCGGGGACACCCGACCCCGTCTGGGAGCGGCTGGCCTCCTGGGAGCACCTGCGCTGGGAGACCGAGTGCACCCTGCGGAGCCTGCACCTCCAGGGCAGCGGATTCGCTTCCGACGCCCCGGCATGGGCATCGGGAATCTGGTAAGACGCCCGGGTAGCAGCCCCGGGAGGAAGCATGGGTGAGGGATTCGCACAGGAACCCGCGATCCACGCCGCGCCCACCGAGCCGCCGACGCATCCGTTCCCGGCCGGCCCGAACCCGCACCCGGCGCCCCCCACCCACCCCTTCCCGGCCGACCCGCACGCGCCGGAACCGAAGCCGCCCGCGCCTGCGGAACCGGGCCGCGAGCCGGGACCCGAACCCGCGCCGAGGCCCCCGCCGCACTGAGGGCCGCGATCGGGCCCGACGGGAGGAAGCCGTGAAACCGAGGCAGCCGTGAAACTGCAGTTCCTGAGCGCCCTGTACGAGCGTCACGGCCCGGTGGCGTCGGTGTACCTCGACACCTCCCGCGATGTCGACGACCCGGACCGCGCCGTCGAGCTGCGATGGCGGAGCCTGCGCGAGAGCCTGCTCGCCCACGGCGCCGACCCGGCCACCGTCGAGGCCGCGGGACGGGCCCTCGGTACGGACGCCCCGGTCTCCGGCCCGCACGGCCAGGCGGTCTTCGCCGCGGAGGGCGAGCTCCTGCTGGCCGCCTGCCTGCCCGAACCGCCCGTCCACGCATCGGCCCGGTACGGGGTCGTCCCCGACGCCCTCCCCTTCGCCCTCCAGCACGCCCCGGACCTCGCGTACACGGCGCTGGTCATCCACCGGACGCACACCATGGACACGGGCAACGCCGAAGACGAGCTGGAGGTCGAGCGCGAGAGCGGGCGATGGCCGATGAGCCGGGTCGCCGCCGGGCGGACCCCCTCGCGGCGCATCCCGGTGGACGGCTGGGCCCAGGAGGCCGAGCAGCTCCTGGCCGAGTTCGCGGAGCAGGTCGAGGCCCGGGGCACCGAGGTGATCGTGCTGGCCGGGGACCCCTGGGCGGCGAACACCCTCACCCGGGAGGCGCCGCGCCACCTCCACGACCGCTTCGTCCGGCTCCGCGACGGTCACCCCCGCCGACCGCAGCCCGGGCGGGCGCTGCTGGAGGCGGAGCTCCGCTCGCTGCTCGCGGGCAAGGTGCCCGAACACGACCGGCAGCGGCTGGACGCCTTCCACGCGCAGCGCGCCCGCCGCCAGGAGGAGGTCGAAGGCCTCGCGGCGACGGTCACCGCCCTTCAGCGCGGACAGGCCCGGGCGCTGCTGGTCAACCGGCGGGCCCGGTTGCCGGACCGGCTCTGGGCCGGAGCGGAGCCGACGCACCTCGCGCTCTCCGGTGCGGAGCTGACCGCGTTCGGGGTGGGCTACTACTGGGAGGAGGAACCCGGTGCGGCGCTGATCCGGGCGGCGTACGGCACGCAGGCCGAGCTGCTGGTGGTGGAGCCGGAGGAGGTGTCCCTGGAGGACGGACTCGGGGTGCTGCTGCGCTACGTCGACACGGACGCACGAGCGGACGGAGCGGGACGGAAGGAGGAGCCATGGCCCGGGTGACGGTGGAAGGCAGGGAAGTGGTCGTCCGGCTCTCCCTGTGGGAGAGGCTGGCCGCGCGGCGGCGCGAGGTTCGCGTCCCCGTGTCCTCGCTGCGCCGGGTCGAGGTCGAGTCCAGCTGGTGGCGGGTACTGCGCGGGGTGCCCGGCCGCGGTAGCTGGCGCCCCGGGCGGTGCCTGGGCGTCCGGCACGCGCAGGGCGGGGACGACTTCGTCGCCGTGAAGGCACAGGGGCAGGTGCTCTGCATGGAACTGGCCGGGGAGGGGGCGCTGCGCCGGGTGGCGGTGTCCGTCCCCGATGCCCAGCGGCTGTGCCGTGAGCTGAGCGCCTTCCTCCCCGAGGAAGCGGGAGAGGAAGAGGAGGGCGGTGAGGGGCAGGCTCCTCCCCCGCCTTCCCCGCCGCACCGGCCGCTGCTCCAGCACGAGGGCGGGACGGTGGACGATCACGGCCGCAGACCCGGCGCGGCCTCGCGCACGGGGACCGGAGCCCAGCTTCCGGCCGATGACGAGCGGGTACGGGAGGCCAACGAGGGCGCGGGCCGAGCGGAGGACCGGGACCGGGTCGAGGACCGGGGCCGGGTCGAGGGGGCGGGCGGCGGGGTGCGGCCCCCGTCGCAGCCCTGATGGCCGAGGCCGCACCCCAGGTCCGGGGTCTACCCGGGGCGCGCGCGGTCATGCCGGAGGCATCTTGACAGTGCCGGTCACAGGTTCTATCCCAGTCATTGAAAGGCGTTGTTTTCGCAGGTGGGGGCAGCGGGGGAGGTGGAGCAGGGCAGCGGGGGCGTCCGGCGCCGCAGTGGGGCGCTCTCCGTCCCGAAGCTCCGGCAGCGGCTCCTGCGGCGGATGCGAGCAGAGAGGAGCGGGCTATGGCGCGCTCGGTGGGTATCGATCTCGGAACCACGAATTCCGTCGTCAGCGTCCTGGAAGGCGGCGAACCCACCGTCATCCCGAACGCCGAGGGTGCCCGGACGACCCCCTCCGTGGTGGCCTTCGCCAAGGGCGGGGAGGTGCTGGTCGGGGAGGTCGCGAAACGGCAGGCCGTCACCAATGTGGACCGTACGGCCCGTTCGGTGAAACGCCACGTCGGGGATCCCCAGTGGCGGTTCCCGGACACCGGGGACGTGGACGGCAAGCGCTACACCGCGCAGGAGATCTCCGCGCGCGTGCTGCAGAAGCTCAAGCGTGACGCGGAGGCCTACCTCGGGGAGGACGTGACCGACGCCGTCGTCACGGTGCCCGCCTACTTCAACGACGCGCAGCGCACCGCCACCAAGGAAGCCGGCGAGATCGCGGGGCTGAGGGTGCTGCGGATCGTCAACGAGCCGACCGCCGCTGCGCTCGCGTACGGGCTGGACAAGGGGCACGACCAGACGATCCTCGTCTTCGACCTGGGCGGCGGCACCTTCGACGTGTCACTGCTGGAGATCGGCGAGGGCATCGTCGAGGTCAAGGCCACCAACGGCGACACCCACCTGGGCGGCGACGACTGGGACCAGCGCATCGTCGACCACCTGGTCAAGCAGTTCCAGAACGGCTACGGCATCGACCTGTCCAAGGACAAGATGGCGGCCCAGCGGCTGCGCGAGGCCGCCGAGAAGGCGAAGATCGAGCTGTCCTCCGCCACCGAGACCAACATCAACCTCCCCTACATCAGCGCCTCGGCCGACGGTCCGCTGCACCTGGAGGAGAAGCTCACGCGGACGCAGTTCCAGGAGCTCACCGCCGATCTGCTGGAGCGCTGCAAGACGCCCTTCCACGAGGCGGTCAAGGACGCCCGCATCAAGGTCTCGGACGTGGACGACGTGATCCTGGTGGGCGGCTCCACCCGGATGCCGGCCGTGACCGAGCTGGTGCGCGAGCTCACCGGAAAGGACCCGCACAAGGGCGTCAACCCGGACGAGGTCGTCGCGATCGGCGCGGCGCTGCAGGCCGGTGTCCTCAAGGGTGAGGTTAAGGACGTCCTGCTCCTCGACGTGACCCCGCTGTCCCTCGGCATCGAGACCAAGGGCGGCATCATGACCAAGCTGATCGAGCGCAACACCACGATCCCGACCAAGCGGTCCGAGATCTTCACGACGGCCGATGACAACCAGCCGTCGGTGCAGATCCAGGTCTACCAGGGCGAGCGCGAGATCGCGGCGTACAACAAGAAGCTCGGCATGTTCGAGCTGACCGGCCTGCCCCCGGCCCCGCGCGGCGTCCCGCAGATCGAGGTCACCTTCGACATCGACGCGAACGGCATCATGCACGTCACGGCCAAGGACCTCGGCACGGGCAAGGAGCAGAAGATGACCGTCACCGGCGGTTCGGCGCTGCCGAAGGACGACATCCAGCGCATGATGCACGACGCCGAGCAGCACGCCGAGGAGGACCGCCGCCGCAAGGAGGCCGCCGAGACCCGCAACCAGGCCGAGCAGCTCGTCTACCAGACGGAGAAGTTCCTCAAGGACAACGAGGACAAGGTGCCGGCCGAGGTCAAGACGGAGGTCGACGCCGCCGTCACCGAGCTGAAGGACAAGCTCAAGGGCGAGGACACCACAGGCATCCGAACCGCCACGGAGAAGCTGGCCGCGGTCAGCCAGAAGCTCGGCCAGGCGATGTACGCGCAGTCCGCCGGGCAGGAGGCGCCGGGTACGGCGGCGGGCGGGGCCGGTGACGCGGGCCGGGCCGGAGCGGCGGATGCCGCTGACGACGTGGTCGACGCCGAGATCGTCGACGACGAGACCCCGAAGGGGGGAACGGCATGAACGGGCCGGGCGAGCCCCGGGATCCCGACCGCGAGGACCGCGCCGACCGGCTGGAGTCCGCCCTCGCCGAACGCACGGCCGATCTGCAGCTGGTCAAGGCGGAGTACGACAACTACCGCAAGCGGATCCGGCGCGACCGCCTCGCCGTGCGGGAGGCGGCCGTCGCCAACGTGCTCACCGGGATGCTGCCGGTGCTCGACGCCATCGACGAGGCGCGGGCCCAAGGAGAGCTCACCGGCGGGTTCCGGTCGGTGACGCGGCTCCTGGAGGCCCAGCTCGCCTCCCTCGGTCTGGAGAGCGTCGGCGAGCCGGGAGAGCCCTTCGATCCGCGCGTCCACGAGGCAACCGCCTGCACCACCGGTCCGGGCGCCACCGCGCCGGTGTGTACCGAGGTGCTGCGTGCGGGCTACCGCGTGGGCACGCACCTGCTGCGGCCCGCACAAGTCACCGTGACCGAGCCGCCGGACCGGCCGGTCGGCCCGCCGTCCGCCTGACCCCCGGGCCGGGCGCTCGGACCACCCGGCAGCCGGGCTGTCGGGGTGTCGGGACGGTCAGGCGGATTCGTCGGCGAGTTCGAGGGCCAGCTCCTGGAGGATCTCCTGCGCCGATCGGGGCGGGTCCAGTTCGTCGTACGCATCCGCCACCGCTTCGAAGGCCAGCACGAAGCCGGTCACCAGGGAGCTCCAGGGGCCGGAAAGCTGCTCCAGCATCGCGCGCCCGATCTCTGCCGCGTCCGCTCCGGCGGGAACCAGGAACGTCGACGGCGTGACCTCGCCGAGCAGCGCGGACACGTAATCCGAATCGACCCCGCTGCGCAGGCCCGTCAGTACTGCGATGGCCTTGAGCTTGATCTCGTTGTCGCTGGCTAGCACCGGTCCTCCTGCGGGGATGTTCCGTGGCCCCGGGTCCCTGGGCGGGCCCCTTCTGCCGGGGTGAGCGCCTGCCCCGGCCGGGGCCCGCCAAACGACGGTCAGGCCATGCTCGCCAGCACCTGGGGCGAGAGGTTCTTGAGCAGCGTGTTGCACCAGCGCATCTGGCGCAGGGTCTGGGGATGGCAGTCCGAGGCGAGGGCGGCCAGCCGGTCGTCCCGGGTCGCCTGCGCGACCTGGGCGAGCATCTCCCAGTGCAGGGAGTTCCGGCCGGCGGCCAGGTGGAGGGCGGTCAGGTCGCGCAGCAGGAGCAGCCCCGGATGGGTGGGGGCAGCGTCCTGCCCGTCTGCGGCCTCGGGGGCGGCCGCGGCGGTCTCGTCGAGGACGAGGCCGTGGTGCCGGGAGGCCTCCGCCAGCCGGTCGCCGTGCTCCCGTGACCAGCGGGCCAGGTCGGTGGCCACGTGGTGCACCTCGTGGTCGGCGCGGTGCCGTTCGGCCGCGGCCAGCAGGGCGGCCTCCAGATGGCGTTCGCCGCCGTACAGGGCCTGCAGGACGAGGGTGATGCCGCTCATGCCCCCTCCGGTTCCTTCCGGTCCTCGTGGTCACCGGTGGTCTGCACCGACCGCGCGGAAGGGCCGCCGACGGTGGCCGGCACGGCGCCGGGGTCCGCGGGTGCGGAGGCGGTGGTGGTGGGGGCCGGGGCGGGGCTGCCGTCACCGCGTTCCACGCGGGTGATCCGGGCCGCGGCCACCTTGTACAGGGGCTGCTTGGAGGCGGGATCCCAGTCCGTGACCGTCGTCTCGTTGGCGGCGCGGCCCGGCCGGCCGTCCTCGGGCGGCCGGTGGCCGGCCTCGGTGTCCCAGTAGCCGTAGTGGAAGGGTACGAAGATCAGGCCGTCGCGGATCGCGGTGATCCGCAGCCGGCCGCGCAGCGCTCCGCGCGGCGTTGTGACGTCGACCAGGTCGCCCTCCGCGAGCTCCTGCCGGGCGGCCTGGGCCGGGGACAGCTCCACCCACACCTCGGGGGCGGCGGCGTTCAACTGGGGGACGCGGCCGGTCTTGGTGCGGGTGTGGAAGTGGTAGAGCGTACGGCCGGTGCTCAGCTGGAGCGGGTACTCCGGCGAGGGCTCCTCGTGGGGCGGCAGGTACTCGGCCGCCTTGAGGACCGCCTTGCCGTCGGGGTTGAGGGAGCGGTACTCGACCACGTCCACGGACGCGCCCGTCACCAGGTCCTTCCCGTAACTCTCGCAGGTCTCGGGTGCCGCCCAGGTGATCCCGTCGGCGTAGAGGCGCTCCGTCCCCTCCGGCGCGCCGTCGGTGCAGGGCCAGGGGATGCCGCTGCCGCCCCGCAGCAGGTCGTACGTGAGCCCGGTGTAGTCACAGGGACGCCCCGCGCTGCACCGCTTCCAGGCCTCGAACGCCTCCTCGGGGCCGTGCCAGTGGACGAGGGGGCCGCCGTCCTTGTCGCGGAAGTCCATCCGGCGGGCGTAGTCCAGGAAGACGTCGAGGTCGGGCCGGGCCTGCCCGGGCGGATCGACGGCCTTCTCGGCGAGGTGGACGGTCCGGTCGGCGTTGGTGAAGGTGCCGGTCTTCTCGCCCCAGGTGGCCGCGGGCAGGACGACGTCGGCGAGCTGGGCGGTCTCGGTGGGGAAGAGGTCCTGGACGACCGTGAACAGCCCGTCCTGCCCGAGGATCGAGCGGATGCGGGTCAGCTCGGGCAGGGATACGGCGGGGTTGGTGCCGCTGATCCACAGCAGCTTGACCGAGCCTTGTTCCGCGTAGCGGAAGATCTGCAGGGCGGGGGTGGGCGGGGCGTAGTGCGGGATGTCCTTCGGCTCGACGTTCCACACCCGGGCGAGGTCGGCGACGTGCTCGTCGTTCTGCCAGTTGCGGAAGCCGGGCAGGTCTCCGTCGGCTCCGCACTCGCGGGTGTTCTCCGCGGTGGGCTGCCCGTTCATCTGGAGCAGTCCGGCGCCGGGCCGGCCGAGCATGCCGCGGATCAGGTGCAGGTTGTTGACCTGGACGGCCGCGGCCGTGGCCTGGTGGGACTGGTAGACACCCTGCAGGACGGTGGACAGCAGCCGCTGCGCCCCGCCGAGGATCTCCGCGGCCTCCCGGACGGCGGCCTCCGGCACATCGCAGATGTCGGCGGCCCAGGCGGGTGTGCAGGGCGCGACCTGCCGTTCGAGCTCGTCGAAGCCGACGGTGTGGGCTTGGACGTAGGCCTGGTCGACGTGGCCGGTACGGATGATCTCGTGCAGGAGGGCGTTGAGCAGGGCCACGTTGGTGCCGGGCCGCGGGGCGAGGTGGACCGAGGCGCGGCGTGCGGAGGGCGTGGGACGCGGGTCGACGCAGACCAGCCGGGGCGGGGCGGGCCCGTCGAGGCGGTCCAGTACCCGCATCCAGAGCACCGGCTGGGTCTCGGCCATGTTGTGCCCGAAGAGCGCGAGCGTGTCGGCGTGGTCGACGTCGGCGTAGGAACCGGGCTGGCCGTCGCAGCCGAAGGTCTCCTTGAGGGCTTCCGCGGCGGTGGCGGTGCACAGGCGGGTGTTGCCGTCGAGGTGGTTGGTGCCGATGCCCGCCCGGGCCAGTACGGCCAGGGTGTAGTACTCCTCCAGGTACAGCTGCCCGGAGGTGTAGAAGGCGATCGAGCCGGGGCCGTGCTCATCGAGCAGTGCCCTCGTACGGGTCACGATGCGGTCCATCGCCGTGTCCCAGTCGCACGGTGTGAGCCGTCCGCCCTCCCGGATCAGGGGACTGGTCAGCCGGTCCGGGGAGGCATTGGCCTGCCATCCGAACAGGTCCTTGGGGCCGAGGCGGCCGCGGTTGACTCGGTCCGCCGCCCGGCCGCGGACGCCGACGATCCGGCCGTGGCGCACGGCGATGTCCATCGCGTCGCCGTTCGAGTGCAGGAGGGAGGCGGCCTGCACCCACTGCTCCACGTCCTCGGGCCGTACGCCTTCCGCCAGGTGCGTGTCGGTCCGTACCGGCCAGGCCTCGCCGGGGCCGTAGGGCGTCCGCGCACCCCAGGGATCCGCGATCCGGTCCACCATGCGTTCCACCTGTGCCTCCGCGCTGCCGGCTTGGACCTCATCGGGCGGCTACCCGATCCGGACCCGGTCAAGCCAAGCTCCTCCCCACGGCCCCCACCAGGCGTTTTGAGGCCGGCGCGCCGGTTGCGGAGCACGGGGCCGACGGCCCAGTCAGGCGGGCCGACGTGCCCCGGTCACACCTCGCGCCACCGATCGTCGGGCAGATGGGAGCCGGCCATCGGGCCCATCCGCAGCATGCCGCCGTCGACCGCCCACGAGGCGCCGGTGACGTAGGAGGCGTCCTCGCCGGCCAGGAAAGCGATCACTGCCGCGACCTCCCGGGCATCGCCCGGCCTGCGCAGCGGGACTCCGGGCCGGGTCTCCTCCCGTACGTCCCGGTCCTCCTGGCCTGTCATGGGGGTGGCGATCTCCCCGGGGGCGACGGAGTTCACGGTGATGCCGTAAGCGGCCAGCTCCAGGGCCATGACCTGGGTGAGCAGTCCGAGGCCGCCCTTCGCGGCGCAGTACGGGGCCGCGCCGACGCGGGGCTGGTGCTCGTGCACCGAGGTGACGTTGACGATCCTGCCCCCGTCGCCCTGGTCGATCATGCGGCGGGCCGCACGCTGCGCACACAGGAACGGACCGACCAGGTCGACGTCCAGGACCTGGCGGAGGGTGTCGAGGCGGATGTCGAGGAACGGTGTGGCGGTTCCGGTGCCCGCGTTGTTCACCAGCACGTCGATCCGGCCGAGGTCCTCGGCGAGCCGGTCGATGACGTCGGCCGCCTCGGGCAGCCCGGTCAGGTCCAGCCGGCGGACGGCCGCCTTGCGGCCGTACCCGTGGACCTCGGCGGCCGTGGCCCGCGCCCCGGCCTCGTCGCTGTGCCAGGTGATCCCGACGTCCAGGCCGGCGGCCGCGAGCCGGACGGCCGTGGCCCGGCCGATGCCGGAATCCGCGCCCGTCACCACGGCTGCCGTGGGCCTGCGCCCTCCGGTTCCGAGCGGATGAGTCATGGAGCTGCCTTTCGGTCGGCTGTCTCCGGTGGCCGTCGCCCGGTCGGGCGGGCCCGGACCCGGGCGCGGACGCTCCGGCCGGGTACGGTGCACCTACCCGCGCGCGGCCCGGGCGAGGCAGGCCCATCCGGGTGCCGCCCGGCCGCCGGTCACCTGCCGCGGCCGGTGACGATGTCGCGCACCCGGTCGGCCAGGCCGGCGCCGGGGGCGGACAGCCCGTCGGCGGGCGGTGTACGCAGGACGTCCGGCAGGGCCCCGGTCGACGCGAGGTCCTTGGCCCGCCGCGCCTCGTCGCCCAGTGCGTCCAGGACGCCTTGCGGACAGGCCCGGCGCAGCCGGGGGAAGAGGTTCTCCTCCTCGTCCCGGACGTGGGCCGTGACCTCCGACTTCAGCGCGGCGAGGAGACGGTCGAATTCGGGCCCCTCGGCGTCCAGCCCTTCGAGGTCCTTCACCAGCTTCTCCACCAGGGAGTGGTCCGCGATCTCCTTGTCGGCGACGACGTCTCCGTCCGGGAGGTGCTCCCGGATCGCCGGGCAGAGGTGTTCCTCCTCCACGACCGTGTGCCGGACGAGTTCGATTGTCAGCCGCTCGACCGCCGTCTGCCGGTCCGCCGCCACCGCGGTGTGCTCGATCCGGTCGAACATCTCCGCGGCCTCGCGGTGGTCGGCGACCAGCTCGGCAATGACGTCTCCGCCGCCGTGTCCCATGGCTCCGCTCCCTTCGACGAGGGTGTCGGCCGGCGCGCGTTCCGGCCTGCGGTGCGCCTACCCGGCAACGGCCCGCTCTCACGGACCGCAGCCGACTCCCCCGGCCCGGAGGGGAGCCGGCCCGCATCCCGCCCAGCGGGGCACCGGCACCGGGCTGCGCCGGGCGGTGGGGGCGGGCTCGGGCTGCCGGCGGGGCAGCCGGTCACCGGAGACGGCCGGGGCACCGCGCCGGCCGACGAGGCGGGGCAGGGGGCGCGGGCCACGGGCTCGGGTTGGCGCGCCAAACTGCCTGCCGCCCAGGGAAGTTGGCGGCCGGAGCATTCGGGTCCGCCCCGGGGCGGGGAGGGCTACGTACGGGACTTGGCGGCCTCGGCCGGCCGGTCGGCGTCGAGCAGGACCCACAGGCGGCGTCCGTCCGCGGCGGCGTCGGTGCCGCAGCCGACCACGCTGCGCAGCGAGGCGAGTTCGGTGAGGACGCCGTCGTCGGGGGCGGTTCCGGTGACGTGGCTGAGAGCGACGGCGAGGATGCGGTGGTCCTGATCGGCGAGGTGGACGCTGATCCTCCGCCCGCCGTCGGCGACCGCGGCACGGACCAGGAGCCGTACGGCGGTGTCCAGTTCGTGCTCGTCGAGGTGGGGGTAGCCCCAGGCGCGGACGCGGGCGGTGGCCTGCGCTCCGGCCTTCTGCGCCGCCCACTCGTCCGCGCGGAAGGTCAGCCCCGCGGTCTGCCGGTTGCGGATCTGCATGCGTGGTGCGGAGCGGCCCCGGAACGGGGGGTTCGGCCCGCCCGCCTCAGCCGGCATCGTCGTCATGTGACCACGCTACGCGGCTGCGCGCCGTCCCCGAAAGAGCGTCAGCCGTACGCCCTCCGCGAGGAGTCGGGTCGGTCGCCCAGCGGCGCCGGGGTCGCAGGAAACCCGGACTTCACCGCCCTCGGGTGCGGGGCCGGTCGTCCTCGGATTCGGCCGGGCGCCACCCCCGCAGCGGGACGCCCAACGCCCGCTCCCTTACTGCCCGGCTGCGATCGGCTCGGTCGAACTCGTCCCGCGCCTTCCCCGGTTGACCTGAAGAGAACACTACGCTTCGTGTTTATGACCCGCCATTCCGGTTACATGACGTAGTGACAGGCAGTCAGTACTCGACGGAAGGCAGGAACATGACCCTCGTCACCGTGCTCATCCTGGTCGCTGCCCTCGCCCTCATCGCCCTGCTCGCACTGGCCCCGTCGGTGCCGGCCCGGCTCAATGCCTTTCCCGGGCGCCGTCGCCGCCCGAGCCACCGGCGCGGCCGTCAGGTCCGGTTGAGCAAGATCCCCGGCCAGCGCAATGTCCACCACCACGCGGGCTGACCCGGGGCGGCGGCGCGCGCGCCGGCTCAGCGCGGGCGGCCCGCGCTGCGGGGTGGTTCAGTCGCCGCCCCCCGGCGTGGGCCGCACCTCGAACCCGCTGAGCTGCTCCGGCGCCTCTTCCCGGGCCTGCACGCCCCGCACCTCGGCGGCCGGCGGCCCCGTGTGCGCCCAGCCCACCATCTGCGCGACGGCTCCTTCCTCCCCCTCGAAGACCGCCTCGACCTCGCCGCCCGGCAGATTGCGCACCCACCCGGACACTCCGCGCTCCAGGGCCTGATTGCGACAGGTGTCCCGGAAGAAGACCCCCTGGACCCGTCCGGACACGATCACGTGCTTGCGTACCATGCCCCGACCATAAGGCCCGGCAGACCCTCACCGAGCGCGACAAGGCGATGATGCTCGGTGACCCGGGTGCGCCCGCTGCGGCCCCGCAGGGCACCCTGGGGGTATGGCCAGGGCCAACGAGGACGTCGAGGCGCTGCTCCAGGAGTACGCCGACCTCATCGCGATCACGGGCGGGGACGCCTTCAAGGCCCGCGCGTACGAGAAGGCCGCCCGGGCCATCGGCGGCCACCCCGCCGATATCGCCCAGCTCGACGCCAAGGGCCTGCGCGAGATCCCGAACGTGGGCAGGTCGATCGCCGACAAGATCGTGGAATACCTGCACACCGGCCATGTGCCCGACATCGAAACGACCAGGGCCGCCATCCCGGCCGGCGTGCGCGAGCTCATCAGGATCCCGGGGCTGGGGCCCCGCAAGGCGATGGTCCTCTACCAGGAGCTCGGGATCTCCTCCGTGGAAGCGCTGCAGACCGCCATCGAGGAGGAGCAGCTGCGCGATCTGAAGGGCTTCGGGGAGCGCACCGAGGAGAACATCCTGCACGGTATCTCCCTGCTCCAGAAGGCCGGAAGCCGCATCCTGCTCGGCGCCGCGATGGACATCGCCGAGCAGATCGTCGCCGACATGTCGCGGATCCCGGGCTGCGTACGGTGCACGTACGCGGGCTCGCTGCGCCGGATGCGGGAGACGATCGGCGACATCGACATCCTGGTGGCCGCCGACCGGTCCGCGCCGTTCATGACGGCCCTGGCCGAGCTCCCTTACACGGGCGAGGTCATCGCGCACGGCGCGAAGAAGACCTCCGTCCGGACCACCACGGGCCTCCAGGTCGACCTGCGCGTCCTGCCGCCGGCCTCGTGGGGCGCGGGACTCCAGTACTTCACCGGCTCCAAGGGGCACAACATCCGCACCCGGGCGCTCGCGGTACGCCAGGGGCTCAAGCTGTCCGAGTACGGGCTCTTCGACGCCGAAAGCGGCGAGAACCTCGCCTCGGAGACGGAGGAGGAGATCTACGCCCGGCTCGGCCTGCCCTGGATCCCGCCGCCGCTGCGCGAGGACCGCGGGGAGATCGCGGCCGCCCTCCAGGACGAACTGCCCGCGTTGTTGACGGAACGGGACCTCCGGGGCGACCTGCACACGCACACGGACCTCACGGACGGTCTCGCCTCCCTGGAGGACATGATCACCGCCGCTGCGGCGCGCGGCTACGCCTACTACGCGGTCACCGACCACGCTCCCGACCTCGCGATGCAGCGGATGACGCGGGAGAAGATCCTCGCGCAGCGTGAGCAGGTGCGCGCACTGGACCGCACCATGCACGGGATGCGGCTGCTGCACGGCACGGAACTCAACATCGGCCCCGAGGGCGGCCTGGACTGGCCCGACGACTTCCTCGCCGGGTTCGACCTCTGCGTCGCCTCCGTGCACTCCCACTTCAACCAGAGCAGGCAGGACATGACCCGGCGCATCATCCGGGCATGCGAGAACCCGTACGTCGCGGTCATCGGCCATCCCACCACCCGGCGCATCGGCAAACGCCCGGGCGTGGACGCCGACTTCGACGCGGTGTTCGAAGCCTGCGCGCGCACGGGCACGGCGCTGGAGATCAACGCCCACCCGGAGCGGCTCGACCTGTGCGACGAGGACATCCTGCGGGCGCGACAGTACGGCGTGAAGTTCGTCGTGAACTCGGACGCGCACGCCACGACGCATCTGCCGTACGTCCGCTACGGGGTGGGCACGGCGCAGCGCGGATGGCTGACGAAGGAGGACGTGGTCAACACCTGGCCCTGGACCCGGCTCCGCCGTTTCCTCGGGGCCCACAGGCCGTAGGCCTGTCGTCCCGTCCCGTGCTGCGCCGTGCCGTGCCGTGCCGTGTCGTGCCGTGTCGTGCCGTGTCGTAGCCGCCGTCCGGGGCGGTCGCGGGCCGATAGTGGGTGCCGTGAGCAGCGAGTCGGAGGAAGGCGGTCCGGTGCACGGCACCGACTGGACCGGGCGGGACGGGGCGCAGGCCTTCGCGGCGGTGGAGGCGGCCACCGACTGGCTCCTGGGGTATCCCTTCGTGTTCGAGGCGGTGGCCCGCGGGATCGGCGGGCACGGTGTGCTCGTGGACTACGGGTGCGGGCCGGGCCGGGTGGCCGACCGCGCGGCGCGCCTGCTCGGGGTGCGGGTACTCGGGGTGGACACCTCGCCCGAGATGCTGGACCTGGCCCGGGGCTCGGGGACGGCGGTGGCCGGGTACCACCTCGTCGTGGACGGCCGGGTGGCCGACCTGCCGGACGGGTGCGCGGATGCGGTGATGTGCAATCACGTGCTCGCCTCGCTGCCGGACGAGGAGGCGGTGCTCGCGGTGTTCGGCGAGATCCGCCGGCTGCTGCGGGTCGGGGGGCCGCTCGTGCTGCTGACCACGGACCCCGCATGCACCGGCGTGGAGTACGCCTCCTTGCGGGTGGACACCGCGGACGCCCCGTACGGGCCGGGCGAGGAGATGACCGTACGGCTGCGGCGTACCGACGGATCCTGGCAGGAGGTCCGCAACCACGCCTGGCCCGTCCACGTACTGCCGGCCCTGCTGGAGCGCGCCGGTTTCGGCGAGGTCGTCCAGCACCGGCCGACCGTGGAGGAAGCGCTCGCCCTCACCGGCCCGGTCCTCGTGCAGAGCCGCGCGTGGGCCGGGGAGCGGGCACGGCCTCCGCTGGTGGTCACCTCGGCCGTTGCGGTGGAGCCCGGGCACGCGGTGCCGGGGTGAGGGACGTCGAACGCTTCACCCGTACGTGGGAGGTCTCGGCCGGCAGGGGATACGACACCGCGTGGGGGGAGTTCCACGGGGACCGGCTGCGCGCCCGTGGACGGGCCTTCGCGCTGGAGGGCGGCCCGTACTGGGTCGGCTACACGCTCGACACCGGACCCGGCTGGGTCACGCGCTCGCTCCGCGTCAGCGTCGAAGGCCCGGGCCACTCGGCCCGCGAGCTCGACCTCGTGCGCGGTGACGACGGGCGGTGGACGGTCGACGGGCAGGTGCGGAGCGAGTTCGACGGAGCCCTCGACTGCGATCTCGGGCTGTGCCCGATGACCAACACCATGCCCGTCCGGCGCCACGGACTGCACCTGCGCGAAGGGGAAGGTGCACCCCGGGAGTTCCTCATGGCCTGGGTGTCGGTGCCCGAGCTCACCGTGCTCCCCTCCACGCAGACCTACACCCCCCTGGGCGGCCGCCGGGTCCGCTACGCCTCCGGCACGTTCCGCAGCGACATCGCCTTCGACGCCGCCGGACTCGTCCGCGACTACCCCGGCCTCGCCACCGGGCTGTCGGGCTCCGACGGCTGAAGGATCAGGACGGCTCGCTCGCGGAGGTGGCCACCGACCACTACCGCCGCTTCCGCGAGGACGTGGCGCTGATGGCCGGGCTGGGCGTCGGCGCCTACCGGTTCTCGGTCTCGTGGTCACGCGTCGCGCCGGAGGCGACCGGCTCGTCGACGAGCTGTGCGCCCGCGGTATCGCCCGGTGCCCACGCTCTTCCACTGGGACACCCTGCTCGCCCTCGAAGAGCAGGGCGGCCGGCTCCGGCGCGACACGGAGGTACATCACCGAGAACGGGTGCTCGTACGGGGACGGCCCCGACCCCGCCACCGGACGGGTGGCCGATGCGCGCCGGATCGCGTACACGACGGCCATCTGCGCGCCCTGCACCAGGCGATGGCGCAGGGGGTGGACGTCCGGGGCTGCTTCACCTGGTCGATCCTCGACGACTTCGAGGGGGCTGAGGGCCATCAGCAGCGATTCGGGCTGGTCCACGTCGACTACGAGACGCTGGAGCGGACCCCGAAGGAGCGGGTGGCTCGGCGTCTCGCCGGTGGGCGGGGTCCTGGCCGGCGCGGCGCTGGCCACGGCCGCGGGTGGACTCACCGCCGGCTATGTGGCCTGCGCGGCCTTCACGGTCCTCACCGCCCTGCCGTACGTCCTGATCGGGCGCGACAGCCGCCTGTCCCCCGCCGACCGGCCCGCCCTGCGCCGGCGCACCTTACTGGCCGGCTTCTGGATCGACCCGCGTCGCCACCCCGACTTCGGCCGGGCGTGGCTGACCGGTTCCTGATGAACCTGTCGTACCGGCGTACTGATCCTGACCGCGCTCAACGCGCTCACCCTCCTGTCCACAGTGGTGGTCGGCGGAAGGCGGTCGGACCGTACGGGCCGCCGAAAGGTGTACGTCATCGCGTCGGGGCTGGTCATCACGGCGGGGACCCTGCTGCCGGCGGTCTGGCAGACCTGGACGGGGGCGGTCACCGCCTCGCTCGTCCTCGGCGCCGGCTCCGGTGATCGCCGCGCCGGTGGTCACCCACCTCGGCGGATACACCGCCCCGTACGCGCCGGCCGGGGCCCTCGCCCTGGCCGGGTCGGTTCTGGTCCGCCGCATCCGCGGCGTGCCCTGACCGGCGGCGTCCCCTGACCGGCGGGGCGCCCTGCCGGAGGGGGCGCCGTAGGCCGGACGACGACCGGCCGGGTGCCACCGGAGGGATCCGGTGGCATCCGCCGGTGCGGATGTGTCAGTCGTTGACGCAGATGGTGCCCCCGGCCGGGTTCAGCGCCCCGACGACGCTGACGCTGTTCCCGCAGATGTTGATCGGGATGTGGATCGGGACCTGGACCACGTTGCCCGAGAGCACGCCCGGCGAACCGACGGCGACACCGTGCGCCTCGCTGTCGGCGACAGCGGCCCCGGCCCCGCCCAGCGTCGCGGCGACGACCAGACACGCTGCAGCGGCGACGGTACGGATCTTCATGAAGGTCTCCCATCGAGTGAGGGTGTTCGACCTCATTCCACAGCAGACCCGACCAGAGCTGGACTATTCACCCGGTCGTGGGCGGTGCGCGCGTCCACCTGGCGGGACCGAATGTGCAGAGAACCGGTCTTTTCCGGAAAACAGCAATCCCTTGAGCGTTCTGTCCCGTATTGCATGTGGAAGTCTCTCCAGGAGGGAAATCTCATGGCGATCTTCAGTCATCTGACCCCGGCAAAGCACCGTCGCCGCAACAGGAGGAACACGGAGGACCGGCACGACAACACTGGCACCAACCACCGTCGCCGCCGTCGTCACAGCAACAACACCGGTCACGGCCGCCACGGCCACGGCTGCTAACCGCATGGGACGGCCGAGCGGCCCCCGCTGGGGGTCCGCTCGGCCGGCATGCGGTGAAGGGATGCGTCCATGAGGCGGGTGTCATGGCAGGTCCTGCGACGGCTGTTGTCGGTGGCGGACGACCCCGACGCGGTCGTGGCCGCTGCGCCCCAAGTCTCTCCGCGCGCAGCCTTCCGACGTTTTTGGCCCTATACGCGTGGTGGTCGGCGCTGGCTGGCGCCGATCCTCTTGTTCAGCCTGATCGGCCCCGTCCTGGACGCGGCTGAGATCTGGCTGTTCAAGGTCGTGGTGGACGAGGTCCTCGTTCCGCGCGATCTGGGCCCCTTCCTCTGGATCGCACTCGCCTACCTGGGGTTCGTCCTGTGCTCCGGCATTCTGGGGTTCGCCGACGACGTGTTGTCCACCTGGGTCAGCGAGCGCTTCGTGCTGTCGCTCCGCTCGGACGTGTTCCGCCACGTGCAGAGGCTCTCGCTCGGCTTCTTCGAGCGCCGGCGGCTGGGCGACGTACTGTCCCGCATCACGGGCGATGTCGACGCGGTCGAGACGTTTCTGCTCTCGGGCGTGGCCAACGCCCTGTACGACGTGGTGCGGTTGGGCGTCTTCCTGGGCCTGCTGTTCTACCTCCGGTGGGACCTGACCCTCCTCGCGCTCGTCATCGTGCCGCTCTTCTGGTGGGCGGCCCGCCACTTCTCCCGGCTGATCAAGGCCGCCTCGCGCGAACGACGCCGGCGCAGCGGCTCGATCAGCGCCATCGCCGAGGAGTCGCTCGGCAACATCGCGCTGGTGCAGGCGTACAACCGCCAGGAGTGGGAGGGACGCCGCTTCGACCGGGAGAGCACCGGCAAGTTCCGCGCGTCCATGACCTCGGCACGGATCCGCGCGGTCTACGGCCCGATCGTCGAGGTCGTCGAAGTCACCGGCGCCCTGGCGGTGATGGGGCTGGGCACGTGGAAACTCGCCCAAGGACAGCTGACCCTGGGCGGCCTGCTGGTCTTCCTCGCCCTGCTGAGCAAGCTCTACAGCCCCGTCCGCGGCCTGTCGCAGCTGGCCGCCACCTTCTACGCGGCGTCCGCCTCCGCCGAGCGGATCATCGAACTCCTCGATCAGCAGCCGCAGGTCGCCGAGGCGCCCGATGCCCGGCCCATCGGGCGCGCCCGCGGCGAGGTCGAGTTCCGCGGCGTGAGCTTCCGCTACCCGGGGACGTCCCGGTGGGCGCTGAGCGACGTGTCCTTCCATGTCGCAGCCGGCACGACGGTCGCCCTGGTCGGGGCGAGCGGCGCCGGGAAGTCCACGCTCGGAAAGCTGCAACTGCGCTTCTACGACCCGGATCAGGGCGCCGTCCTCCTCGACGGCACGGACCTGAGGGAGCTGCGCCTGGCCGAGCTGCGCGAGAACGTCGCGGTGGTGCTCCAGGAAACCCTCGTCTTCCACGGCACGGTACGGGAGAACATCGCCTACGGCCGTCCCGGTGCGAGCGAGGCGGAGATCGTCGCCGCAGCCCGCGCCGCCGACGCGCACGAGTTCGTCCAGCTGCTGCCCCAGGGCTACGACACCGTCGTGGGCCAGCGCGGCCGCACGCTCTCCGGCGGGCAGGCCCAGCGCCTCGCCATCGCCCGGGCGATGATCAGGGACGCGCCCGTCCTGCTCCTGGACGAACCGACGACGGGGCTGGACACCCAGTCGGCCCGCCGGATCATGGAACCGCTGCGCCGGCTGATGGCCGGACGGACCACCCTGGTCATCTCCCACAACCTGCTCACCGTCCGCGACGCCACGTCCACCGTGGTGCTGGAGCACGGGCGGGTCGTCGAGCAGGGCACGCACGAGGAACTGCTGCGGCTCGACGGGACGTACGCACGGCTCCACCGGGTTAACGGGTCCGCCCCGGCCGGCCCCACGGAGGGCAAGGTCCTCTCATGAACACTGCCACCAAGGCCCCGCCGGTCCCGCCCCTCGCACCCGGAACCCGTCCCGCCCCGGGTTACGAGGTGCTGGCGCACCTGGACCGGACCGGCTGGCTCGACCTCTACGACGTCTGGAGCGAGGAGCGGGCCTGCCGGTGCGTGCTGAAGGTGCTGCGGCCCGACCGCAGGCACGAGGAACCGCTGCGCGACCGGCTGCTGCGCGAGGGCCGTTGGCTCCAGGACTTCACCCACCCGCACGTGGTCCGCGCGTACGAGACCTTCGAGTCGCCCGAGCCGCTCGTGGTGCTGGAGACGCTCACGGGGGAAACGCTGTCCCACCTCGTCGACCGGCTGTCCCGGCGGCCGTCCGCACAGGACGTGGCCCTTCTGGGTCTCCAGCTGTGCTCGGCGGTGCACTACCTGCACGGCCGCGGGCTGCTGCACCTGGACCTGAAGCCGTCCAACGTGGTCGTCGACTGCGGGCACGCGAAGGTCCTCGACCTCAGCGTCGCCCGGGCGCCCGGCACCGCCCCGGCCGGCGTCGGCACCTTCTGCTACCTGGCCCCGGAGCAGGCGCGCGGCGGCCCGTTGTCCGCCGCTGCCGACGTGTGGGGCATGGGGATCACGCTGTACGAGCTCGCCACCGGCGGCCTGCCGTTCGACTGCGACCCCTTCATCGGCAGCGAGATGACGTCGGCGACGGCGAGCAGTGGCAGCGCGGGCACGGACGGCCTGGAGGATCTGGCGGACCTGGAGGACTATCCGCAGCTGGCAGGGGCTGCTGCGCCGGTCGGCTCGCGGCGCCGGGGGCTTCCCGCCGAGCTCGCCGCGGCCATCGACAGCTGTCTGCGCCCCGAGCCGGCCGCCCGGCCGACGACGACGGAGCTGGCCGCCGCCCTCGACGCGGTCCTCCCCCCGGACCGCCGCCGCACGGCCGTGGCCATGGCCGACTGACGCGCTGCGGACCCCGCCTGTCCCGGTACGGCTCCGAGCCGGGTACGGCGCACGGGAGCCGGCTCGCGCAGGTCGCCACGGAACACGCAAGGGGCCCCGACGGCGTCAGTCGGGCGACAGCTCCACCAGCCTGGCCGAAGCGGCGTCGGCTGCCCGGCGGGCCTGTTTCACCGCCCGTTCCAGGTCCCGTACCCGGGCCGCGGACTGCGCCGCCGCCTCGCGCGCGCCGCGTTGGGCGGCCCGGGCCTCGCGCAGTCGGCGTTCCGCTTCGGCGAGGTGTTCGTCGGCCCGGGCCACGGCCTCCTCGTGCCGCTGCTGCTCCTCGACGGCCGCGCGCAGTTCCCCGTCCCGGGCGGCGGCCTCGCTGCGGGTGTCCTCGGCCGCCTGCCGGGCGCGTTCGAGTCGGCCCCGGCGGCGGGCGTCCGCGCGTCCGGGAGCGGGTGTCCCGGACGGCGGTGCCGGTGTGGGCGGGGCGGGGGCCTGCTCCGTCCGGGACCCGCCATCCACCGGCGGGAGGCCGGTGAAGCCGACCGGGGGCTCCAGTGCCTTGGCGAGGCGGCCCGAGGCCCACTGCTCGGCGGCCTCGGGATCGGCGAGCGCGGCGTGCAGCGTCTGCTCCACCTCCCGCAGGACGCTGTCGCTGACCGTCTGCCCTGCCTCGCCGGCCAGCTGCCGGGCGGTCCGGGCCAGCTCGGAGACCACCACGTGCTGCTGGTGCGACAGCTCGCGCAGCTGCGGGCCGTGCAGCGTCCGGTGGGCCTCGCGCAGGGCCCGGCCGAGCTCCAGCAGCGCGGCCGCCTCCTGGGGCCGCTCCCGGACGAGGAGGTTCGAGACGTACGCGGCGAGCGTGGGCCGTCGCAGGCCCGCGATCCTCTTCGCCGCCTGCTTGTCCCCGGCCTTCCGGGCCCGGGCGACCTGCTCGTCCCGGGCCTCGGTGAACCGTTCCGGGGGCAGCCCGTACACCTGCGCGCTGACCGCTTCCACATCCACGTCCGCATCCACAGCACCCACCATCGGGCACCGCCCGGCGTCCGGGGCGGAACACGCCGGGCCGCCCCGGCCACCGGAACCGGATGCGCTGCGGGAGCACGGTCCTCGGCATGCGGGGTGACGGGATCACCGGCAGGCTGGAGGAATGAGCAAGGCGATCACGGGCCGGTCGCCCGCTGAGGCGCGGACGGGGGCGGGCCGTGGAATGGGATGAGGTGCTGGCGCTCCTCGAAGCCCCCGGAGAGCGGCTGCCGCTGTTGTCCCGGGGCGAGGCGGCCGCGCTGATCGCGCTCCTGGGCGAGGTGGATCTGACCTCCGGGTCCCCCGTGTCCATGGGGTTGCGCGAGCTCCAGGTACGCATCGCGGCCCGCGTCGGCACCCCGGAGGGCCATTAGGGCCTGTGTGATGTCGTGATCAGTTCCTGGGTTCTGCCCCCTTCTCAGGGTGGAACCCGGTAGGAGTGTGGTCGTGACGCGCCGACAACTCGCCCATGCCCAGCGGAAGTTCATCGAGCCGTACTTGCCGATCGGTTGGTACGGCCCGTCCCCGAGCGGTTACGGGAGCAGTTCGAGGGGGTGATCTGGCGGTTCAGTGCCAGTGCCAGTGCCAGTGGCGGGAGATGCCCGCCGAGTTCGGCCCGTGGGCGACCGCCTACGGACGCTTCCGCGTCTGGCGGGACGCCGGTGTTTTCTCCGCTCTGCTCGAAGGCCTCATCGCCGAGGCGGCCCGCGTAGGAAGAACGGACCTGTCGCTGGTCAGCGTGGATCCACAACGGTCCGCGCCCACCACGACGCCGCAGGGACGCGCGTCAGCAAGCACCTCATGGAGGCTCTGGAAGAAGCCGCGTAGGAGCAGGAAGCGGCCCGACAAAAAGGGGCGGACCGGAGGAGCAGAACGGACAGGCCGAGCGTCGGCCCGTCCGACGTAGGCGCGAGCTCCGCCTGAACGAAGCCCTGCTCGGCAGGTCCCGTGGCGGACTGACCAGCAAGATTCATCTCGCCGCGGACCGCAGGCCGGGGACAGCCCGCAGTTCATCCCCGTGCTGGCGAGGGCGAGAGTCCGTCTGCCTGTCGGCCGTCCCCGCACCAGGCCCGGCGCGGTCGCCGGGGACAAGGCCGGCCAGCACGACCGTGGGTCGGGTTCTGGGCCTGCCTTTGGACCTGGCCACCCGGACGGAGGCCATACCTGCGTGAACGCAGGTGCGTCACCGGCCTGGCCGGGCGTGATGACGAAGGCCGGCGGGCGACGGTACCGTTCCAGCCGCCCGCGCGTGACACCCCACCGAACGCCCTCCGCAGTCGAGGCCCGGGTCTGTGACCTGCGCCGGAGCCGCAAGTTCGGCCCTGCCCGGATCGGACCGGTAGACAGCTCCCACCACACCGGAGGTCTTCGCCATGTTCAAGGCCCGCCGAGTGTCAACAACGCCCGTGATCAACACCTAGAGCGCGTCCTGCGTCGGCGGACCTGCGGTCTCGGGTCGAGCGTCGTCACGATCGATACCGTCAACGTCTGCCCTTGCCTCCCGCCTCTCGGGGGCTCCGGACCCCCTCGCACGCCGGTCAGCTGCCGGCGGTGCGGCGGTCACGGTCGATGGCGAATGCCTCCGCGGTGTTCATCGCGGTGGTGTCGATCTCGCCGCCGAGGGCGTACACACAGGTGTCCTTGGCGTACCGGCGGTCGCTGTCGAGTTCCTTGGGGCAGGGAGCCGCTGCCGCAGCCAGGAAGTCGCGGGGCGTCGGCAGCGACGGCAGGGTCGCCCACCTGTTCGTGACAGGGCTGTACTCCTCCACCGTGCCCAGGACCTCCGTAAAGTTGCGGCCGCCGATGGCGTAGACGCAAGTGTCTTTCGCCCTCTCGGTGCACGGTGCCGCCGTCCCCGCCAGGAAGCCGCGGGGAACCGACAACGAGGGCAGGGCCACCCACCGGTTGGCGGCGGGGCTGTACGCCTCGACCGTGTCCAGGACCGCGACTCCGTTGAACCCGCCGGCGGCGTACACGCACGTACCGCGCAGGCCCTCGACGCCCTTCGGGCACGGCGCGGCCGCCCCCGCCAGGGTCCCGCGGGGCGTAGGCAGCGGGGGGAGGGTCGCCCACCGGTTGGTGGCAGGGCTGTATGCCTCGACCGCGCCCGTGTAGCCGGCTTCGGTCAGGCCGCCGATGGCGTACACGCAGATGCCGCGCAGGCCCTCGACGTCCTTCGGGCACGGCGCGGCCGCCCCCGCCAGGCTCCGGCGGGGAGTCGGCAGCGAGGGCAGGGACTCCCACTCGTCGAGGGCCGGACGGTACACCTCCACCGTGTCCAGGAAGCCGGACTCCAGGTTGGACCCGCCGATGGCGTACACGCAGCCGCCCTTGGCGGGCCCGCGGTCGCCGTCGCGCTCCTGAGGGCAGGGCGCCGCCACGCCGGCCAGCCGGTCGCGGGCGGTGGGCAGCGGGGACAAGGTCTGCCATTCGTTCAAGGCTGGGCGGTACGCCTCCACCGTGTTGAGGACGGTGAGACCGGGCGAGTGCGTACTCCCGCCGAAGGTGTACACGCAGGTCTCCTTCGCGTGCGCCCGGGTGTCGTCCGACTCATCGGGACAGGGCGCGCTGGCGCCCGCCAGAGCCGCGCGGGCGGTCGGTACCGGGGGCAGGGTGAGCCATGCGTCCTGAGCGTTGGCCGCAGTGGCCGTCAGGGCGAGCAGCGGCGCGAGCGCGGTGACGGTGAGCCACCGGTGCAGCGAGCGCCGGCGTGACGGTTTTCGGCTGCCCGTCATCGAGTCCGGCCCTGGACCGGCCGGGACGCCGCGACAACGTCGCAGCAGGACCTCCGCAGCGCTCTTCCGCCGGCCGGGCTGGTTACTGCTCCCCATCGGATACCTCTTTCGCGGCACGCCGGTGCTGTGCGCTGCGGCGTGAAATCAGAGCTTCGTGGCATCTATATCCGGACCTCGGTGAGTACCCGTCACCGACGCCGCCGAACGGTGCAGACCACACCCACGCGCAGCAGCGGCCTCACCTGCCCGCCGTGACACGCGTACCCGCAGGTCTCGCGGCTCGTCGACCAGCACGGTCAGCGGCGCGTTCTGATCGGCACCTTCCAGACGGCGGTGCTGCAAGACCGCCGGGTCATCCGTCGGGCGCAGCCGGCCGAGGCCCTGTCCGCTCTGCAGTGGCGCCCAGGACGCACACAGTGCCCACAAGAAGATGGGCGCGAGAGGCGCCCGGCCCGGGTGGATCGACGACCTACTGAAGATCCCTGAATGATCACGACACCACGCAGACCCCAAGGGCCTGATCCGCAGGACAGGCCCCGGGGTGTCCGCCGCCGATCTGCTGAACCCTGGGGCCCGCAGGCGTCGCCGGCCCGCCGGGCGGGCACTGAGCACGGGTGAGACCTGACGTCCTGCGCGCCCCGGCGGGAAACCGCGCCGCTTCCCGCCGGGCGCTGCTCGCCGGCTCGGTCGGCAACCTCGTCGAGTGGTACGAGTTCGGCGTCTACGGCTGCTTCGCCACGGTCATCGCCGCCAACTTCTTCACCCCTGCCGGTTCCGGCGCGGCGCCCGGGGCCGAGGCGCTCGTGGCGACGTACGCCTCGTTCGCGCTCGCGTTCTTCTTCCGGCCGCTGGGCGCCGTGGTGTTCGGGCGGCTCGGCGACCGGTTTGGGCGACGGGCCACCCTCGTCCTGGTGGTCGGCCTGATGACGTTCGCCACGACGATGATCGGGCTCCTGCCCACCCGCGCTGCCATCGGCGCGGCCGCCCCCTGGCTGCTGACCCTCCTGCGGATCCTGCAAGGGCTCTCGGCGGGCGGTGAATTCGGCGGCGCCGTCTCCCTGATGACGGAGTACGCACCGGTGGGACGGCGGGGCCTCTACGGTGCGTGGCAGTCGTTCACCGTCGCTCTCGGGCTGCTCACCGGGGCCGGCACGGCCGCCTGCCTGGCCTCGGTGCTGCCCGCCGGGGCGCTGCACGCATGGGGATGGCGGATCCCGTTCCTGCTGGCCCTGCCACTCGGCGCGGTGGCGCTGTGGCTGCGTACGGCGCTGGAGGAGCCGCCCGCGGCTTCTGCCGGTGGTGCCTCCCCGGCCGCCCCCCGGGCCGCTCCCCCACCGCCGGATCCTGCCGAGCCGAACCGGCCCGGCGAGCTCGGCCGGGCCGTCGTGCTCGGGATCGGGCGGGTCATGGGCTGGTGTGCGGCCGGGTACACCTTCCTCGTGGTCCTGCCGTCGTACCTGCAGGCCACGCTGGGCACCTCCGTGCGGGAGGCCCTGCTGGTCACGGCCGTCGCCCAGCTGGGGTTCGCGGCTTCGATCCTGCCCGCCGGGATGCTGAGCGACCGGATCGGGCGGCGCCCGGTGATGCTGGGCGGGGCGCTCTGCGTGGTCGTGCTCGCCTTCCCGCTGCTCCAGCTGATCCGGTCCCCCGGCGGGTCCCCCTGGCTGCGGGCCGGGGCGGTCCTGCTCGCGGGCGCGGTGGTCGGCCTGATGGCCGGGCCGGGCCCTGCGATGCTGGCGGAGATGTTCCCCCGGCGGGTCCGCTGCACCGGGCTCGGAGTGGCCTACGCCCTGGCCAACGCGGTGTTCTCCGGCTGCGCCGGACTCGTCATCACCGCGTTGACCGCCCGGACGGGAAACACCGGCATTCCGGCGTACTACGCCGCCGGCGCCTGCGCCGTCAGCTGTCTCGCGCTGCTCACCCTGGGCGGCCACGACCACCGGGAGCCGTTGCGATGAGAGTGATCGGTCTGATGTCCGGGACCTCGTACGACGCCGTCGACGCCGCGGCCGCCGATCTCGATCTGTCCGCCGAGGACGGCACGCTCCACCTGACCCCGCTGGGCATGGTCAGCGAGCCCTACCCGCAGGACGTACGGGCGGCTCTCGCCGCGGCCCTGCCGCCCGCCGCCACCACCCTGGCCGACGTGTGCCGCCTCGACACCCGGATCGGACAGGCCTTTGCGGCCGTGGCCGCCCGCGCCGACCGGGAACTGTGCGCGGGGCGGGCCGAGTTGGTGGCCTCGCACGGGCAGACGGTGTACCACTGGGTCGAGGGCGGCCGGGTGCACGGCACGCTCCAACTGGGCGAGCCGGCATGGATCGCCGAGCACACCGGCTGCCCGGTGGTGTCCGGCTTCCGGCCGCGCGACGTCACCGCGGGCGGGCAGGGCGCACCGCTGGTCAGCCTGGTCGACCTGATGTTGCTGCGGGGGCGTCCCGGCGTTCCGGCCGCCCTCAACATCGGGGGGATCGCCAACGTCACCGTGGCGGGCGGCGGTGCTCCGGTCGCCTTCGACACCGGTCCGGGCAACGCGCTGATCGATGCCGCGGTGCGGGAACTGACCGGCGGGCGCCGCGCGTACGACGAGGACGGCGCCCTGGCCGCCGCCGGGCAGGTCGAGGAGGCGCTGCTGGAGCGGCTGCTGGCGGATCCGTACTACCGGATGCCCGTTCCCCGGACGACGGGCAAGGAACTGTTCCACACGGGCTATCTGCACGAGCGGCTGGCGGGGTTCCGTGAGCTGCGGCCCCAGGACCTGATCGCCACGCTGACCCGGCTGACCGCGCGGACCGTGGCCGCGGCGGTGCTCCCGTACGGGGTGACGGAGGTCTTCGCCTCGGGCGGCGGCGTCCGCAATCCGGCACTGATGGCGATGCTGGGCGAGGAGGTGGCGGGCACCGCCGTGGTGCGGGGGTCGCACGAGTTGGGGCTGCCCGCCGAGGCGAAGGAGGCCTACGCCTTCGCCGTGCTGGGCCACCTCACCCTGCACGGCCTCCCGGGGAACGCCCCGGCGTGCACCGGTGCGGCGGGACCGCGGATCCTCGGCTCCCTCACGCCCGGCAGCCGCCCGCTGCGCCTGCCGGAGCGTCCGGTCCGCGTGCCGCACAGGCTGGCCGTACGGGCGGCCCCGGCCTGACGTGCGGCGGGGCCCTCCGGACGCCCTGCGCTCAGTGGCCCGGCGTCCAGAGTTCCGCGAGCTGTGCGGCCTCCCGGTCGAGGTCCCGCCAGGCTCCGGTCACCGTCAGCACGGCGACGGACGCGGTGGGGAACGACGTGCGCAGGACGCGCACCCGGTCCTTGGGGCCGCCGCCGCACAGGCCGTCCGCCAGCTGGTGGATGGCGGGGTTGTGACCCACCAGCAGCAGGCCGGTCAGGTCGTCGGTGCTCTCCCGTACGACGTCCAGCAGGCCGTCGGCGTCGGCGTCGTAGAGCCTGTCCTCGTAGCGCGTCGGCGGTGGCGTGGGCCAGTGCGCCTGCATCAACTGCCAGGTCTGGCGGGTGCGGCGGGCCGAGGAGCACAGGGCCAGGTCGACGGCGAAGCCCGACTGCGCCAGCCATGCGCCGGCCTTGGGCGCGTCGTGGCGGCCCCGGTCCGCGAGACCGCGGTCGAAGTCCTCGGCGGCGTCCTTGGGTACGGCCTTCGCGTGCCGGACCAGGACGATCCGGCGCTCGGCTTCGGGCATGATCCACCCCTCTCACGACTCTTCCCACGGTGGCACGCCTGCCCGCCGTCCGCACGGCCAACGCGGCATTGAACAAAGTACGAGCACCGTCGGCGCTTCGTTCGGGCCCTGGCTCCTGCCCCGAGCGGCGTCAGGCGCCCTTGACGGCGAACGGACCGCCGTCGCCGAATACCTGTTCCAGGAAGCGCTCGCCGATCAGGCGGTGGCCGGCCGAGTCCGGGTGCAGGCCGTCGGGCAGCGGCACCTCGGCGAAGTCCCGCTCCCCGTAGAGCGAACGGCCGTCCAGGTAGTACAGGTGGGGGTCCTCGGCCGCCCGCTGCTCCGTGATGCGCGCGAGCTCGTCCCGGATGACGGTGAGGGTGAGCCGGGTGCGGTCCGACGCGTCACCGAGGGCCCGGAACCGCAGCCCCCCGTCCGAGAAGTCCGGCGCGAGGGGCCCCGGGGTCTCCTCGTGCAGGGGGCACAGGACGGGGGAGACGACCAGCAGCGGTGCGGTCGGATGTCCGTCGCGGAGGGTGTCGAGGAAGCCGTGCACCGCCGGGGCGAAGGCGCGCCGTCGCATCAGGTCGGTGTTGACCAGGTTGATGCCGATCTTGACGCTCAACACGTCCGCTGCGGTGTCCCGCATCGCGCGCGCCGTGAACGGGTCGAGCAGGGCGTTGCCGCCCAGGCCCAGGTTGATCAGCTCCACCCCGGCCCGGATCGCGGCCAGCGCCGGCCAGGTCGCCGTCGGGCTCTCGGCCGCGGAGCCATGGCTGATCGAACTGCCGTGGTGCAGCCACACCCGGCGGCCCGCGGTCGGGACGGCCTCGACCGGGGCGTCGGTGCGCAGGGCGATGAGCTCCGTGGTCTCCCCGTGCGGCAGCCAGATCTGGAGCTCCTTCAGCTCCCCGGACAGGCCGGTGAAGCGGACGGTGCCGGCCGGGCCGGGCCGTACCTCCGCCGCCCCGGTGGCCATGTCGAGCGTGCGGGTGTTGCCGCCGGACACCCGGGCCTGTCCGGCCGGCAGGCCGTCGACCAGGAGGTCGTAGACCCCGTCCACGGGGGCCGCCATCCCCTGGTAGAGCGTCTTCGTCGGGAGCACGTCCAGCTCGACTGCGGTGGCCCGGCTCCGGAAGGACAGCCGCACACCGGAGGGTTGGGACTCGACCATGGCCAGCTGGGCGTCGGGGAACTGGCGTCGGGCCCGGGCGGGCAGCCGGTGCGGCAGCAGTCCGTGCTCCGTGCGCTCCAGGTCGAGCGCACCGTGCAGGATGCGGGTGTCGATGGGGGTGGTGATCCAGTCAGTCACGTGACGACCTTACGTGCGGCCTCGGTGCGGTCATGGACTGGCCGCCGATGTCTGCCGCCTCCGCGAGTTGGTCCTGCCACCACGCCTGTGCCTGCCGGGCGTTCATCGCGGCCCAGGCGGGTGTCCGCTCCACCTGGGCCCGGCCGAGCCTGCGGGCCAGGGCGACGAGCTCCCGTCCCGCGGTGGCCCGTGCCGTCCGGTAGGCGTTCAGCAGCTCGTCCCAACAGGCCGCTGCCCGCCAGGCGGCCTCGAAGGCACTGGCGTCCTGGAGGGCCTTGGCCGCCCCGCTGGTGGTGTGCGGGCGCGCCACGACGGCCGCGTCACCCGCCAGCAGGAAGCGTCCGGCCGTGGTGTGCGCGCTCTCCAGGTCGTAGATGGGCTGGACGTAGGTGTGCTCCGCATCCGTCAACGCGATGACGCGGGCCCAGTACGGCGGGAACCTGCGGTCCAGCAACTCGGCCAGCGCACCGGCGAGTTCGGCCGTCACCTGGCCGGGCGGGAAGCTGGTGGGATCGTCCAGCCGCAGCCGCCCGGTCTGCGGGGGCATCGCGTACAGGACCCAGTTCACCCGGGGGCCGTCCGGTCCGGGGATCCGGTAGATGACGCAACTGCCGCCCGGGAAGCAGACGGTGGTCACCGCGTCGCCGGGGAAACCCGTCCCGCCGGTCTCCGCCAGCCGCCGGGCGTCGAAGTTCCCGCGCCAGCAGACGTACCCGGCGTACTCGGGGCGCGAGGTGCGGCAGACCGTCTCCCGTACGACCGAGCGGTACCCGTCGGCGCCGACGGCCAGGTCGTACTGCTCGGCCACCCCGTCCGCGAGGCGCAGCTCGGCACGGTCGCCGACGGCGGCCGCCCCGGTCACCGTCACGCCCTGGCGGTAGACGACCGACGCGGGCGTCGCCTCCCGTAACCCGCGCCAGAGCAGCCCCCAGTGGTACGAGTGGAAGGGGAAGGGCTGCTCCCAGAACGTCCGCCCGTCCGGGCCGGCGGCGTCGTCGCGGACCACCCACCGGCGCCGGGTCAGCCGGTGGGCGGCGATACCCGCGGGCAGGGCGCCGGTCGCGGCGAGTTCGGCGGCCCGCTCGTCGTGGACGCACAGCCCCAGTCCCCGGTCGGCGAGCCGCCCGCGGGTGCGCTCCAGCACCACCACCTCGTCCGCGCCCGCGCGCGCCGCCGCCGAGGCGAACGCACATCCGGCAATGCTCCCGCCGACCACCGCGACCGTACCGCCTTGCATGGCTGCTCCCTCGACTCGCCGGTCCCCCGCTCCGGTCCCCTGCCGCGATCGGAGGGGGCCGCTTACGGGGACTCTCCGGCAGGCAGGGGGGATTCGGCAAGGGAGCCGGGCCCGACCGGCTGCCCGTCAGGCCCGTCAACTCGTCAGCCCGTCAGGCCGTCAGCGCGGCCGATACGACGCCCTGGGCCTCCTCCTGGACCCGGCTCAGGTGCTCGGGGCCGAGGAAGGACTCGGCGTAGATCTTGTAGACGTCCTCCGTGCCCGAGGGGCGCGCGGCGAACCAGGCGTTCTCGGTGGCCACCTTGATGCCCCCGATGGCGGCGCCGTTCCCGGGGGCCTCCGTCAGCACCGCGGTGACCGCCTCGCCCGCCAGGGTGTCGGCCGTGACCTGCTCGGACGAGAGGCGGGCGAGGACGGCCTTCTCCTCCCGGGTGGCCGGGGCGTCGACGCGGGCGTACGCCGGTTCGCCGAAGCGGGCCGTGAGGCCGGCGTACCGTTCGCTCGGGGTCTGCCCGGTCACGGCCGTCATCTCCGAGGCCAGCAGGGCGAGGAGGATGCCGTCCTTGTCGGTGGTCCAGACCGAGCCGTCGCGGCGCAGGAACGAGGCCCCGGCGGACTCCTCGCCACCGAAGCCGAGGGTGCCGGCGGCCAGCCCGTCCACGAACCACTTGAAACCGACCGGAACCTCCACCAGTTCGCGGCCGAGGTCGGCGGCCACCCGGTCGATCATTCCCGACGACACCAGCGTCTTGCCGACCCCCGCACCGGCCGGCCACCGGTCGCGGTGCCGGTAGAGGTAGTCGATGGCGGTGGCCAGGTAGTGGTTCGGGTTCATCAAGCCGCCGTCCGGGGTCACGATGCCGTGCCGGTCGGCGTCCGCGTCGTTGCCGGTGGCGATCCGGAAGCGGTCGCGGCCCTCGATCAGCGAGGCCATCGCGTACGGGGAGGAGCAGTCCATCCGGATCTTGCCGTCCCAGTCCAGGGTCATGAACCTCCAGGTGGGGTCGGTGTGCGGGTTGACCACGGTCAGGTCGAGGCGGTGCTCCTCGGCGATGCGCCCCCAGTAGGCCACGGAGGCCCCGCCGAGCGGATCGACCCCGATGCGCACACCTGCGGCGCGTACGGCGTCCAGGTCGAGCACGGACGGCAGGTCGCGCACATAGCTGCCGAGGAAGTCGTACGTCCCCGTGGTCGGCGCCGCCATCGCCCGCGTGTACGGCAGCCGCCGTACGTCCTTCAGCCCGCCCGTGATGATCTCGTTGGCGCGCTCCTGGATCCAGCCGGTCGCCTCGGAGCCCGCGGGGCCGCCGTGGGGCGGGTTGTACTTGAAACCGCCGTCCGCCGGCGGGTTGTGCGAGGGGGTGACCACCACACCGTCCGCGCGTGCCGAGGTGCGGCCGCGGTTGTGCGCGAGGATGGCGTGCGAGACCGCGGGCGTGGGGGTGTAGCCCTGGGCCGAGTCCACCAGCACGGTGACCCCGTTGGCCGCGAAGACCTCCAGGGCGGTCACCCGGGCGGGTTCGGAGAGCGCGTGGGTGTCCACGCCCAGGAACAGCGGGCCGTCGGTCCCCTGCTGGGCCCGGTACTCGCAGATCGCCTGGCTGGTCGCCGCGATGTGGTCCTCGTTGAAGGCGGTGGCCAGGGAGGACCCGCGGTGCCCCGAGGTGCCGAAGGCGACGCGCTGGGCGGGGTCCGCCGGGTCGGGGTGCAAGGCGTAGTACGCGGTCACGAGCCGGGCGACATCGATCAGATCGTCCGGGCGCGCCTGCTGTCCCGCTCGTTCGTTCGGCATCCGCCGGCTCCTCCGTGAGGTCGAAGAGATCAACCAGGTCATTGTGTCGTCCCGCCGTCCGCGCCGCACCGGCACCCCACCCGTGGGTGCGTGAGAAGATCCTTCCGCTTCGCCGTACGCGGTGTACGCGGTGTGCGCCGACCGCGGCGGTGGAGGGCGTCGGCGCGGTCCTGCTGCGCAGGCCGGCGTGCGGCCCGCCGGGACGCCGACGTCCGCGGGCCTCAGCGCAGGAGCCAGCCGCGGGTCAGTTCCAGGACCTCGGCGCGGCTGCGGGTTCCGTGGTCCGCGGCCACGAAGTGGTTGCCGATGCGCAGGGAGACGGCGAGCATGCAGCGCACTTCCACGTCGTCCTCGTCCGCGCAGAAGGTGCGGAACAGCGAGCGCAGGTACTCCATGCGCCGGTTGTCCACGCGCCGGAGCCGCTCCGCGACGCCCTCGTCGCGCCGGGCCCAGTCGCGGACGGCCAGGTCGGCGGTGATGCCGGTGATCGGCCCGCCGCCGGACGAGGCGATCCGGATGAGCCGCTCCAGTTTGGCCCTGGCGTCTCCGCCGCCGCTCTCGACGCGCTCGATCACGGCCTCGGTGACCTCGTGTTCCCAGGCGTCGAGCATTTCGGTGAGCAGGGCACCCCGGTTGCCGAAGTACCCGTAGAAGCCGCCCTTGCTGACGCCCAGTGCCTGCGCGAGGACCTCGATCCGGACGGCCTCGGGGCCGCCCTCGGCGAGCGCGCGCAGGCCCTCCTCGATCCACTTCGCACGCGGCGTACGGGCCACGGCCATGGTGCGTCTCCCCTCGCAGCTCACATCCGTACGGAATCGTACAGATGCAGCCGCCCGGATCCGTACGGCACCGTACAGACAGGGTGCCTCGTCCTCCGGAGAGGCGCTGCCCGCTCCGTGTGCGGTGGGCCGTCGCACGCCGTGGCGGCGACGGCCCCCTGCGCAGCCGAGGTCGCGCTACGCCGTCGGGGTCAGGACGCTGCCCCCGGTGACGATGAGCGCGAGGAGGACGGCGGCCGCTTCGCTCTGCAGGATGCGGGCGGCCTGCTTCAGGCGGTGCGGGTCCGGGGCGGGCATCGACAGGGCGACACACTCCGCGTTCGGGCCCGCCGTGATGGGCACCGCCGCGCACACCGTGCCGATGGCGTACTCCTGGAGGTCGAGGAGCGGAGCGTTGGGCAGGCGCACGTCGAGCTGGTGGAACAGGGCCCGTTCGCTGGTGAGGGTGTGGGGGGTGAACCGCTCCATCCGGTGCCGCGCCAGGTGGTCCCTGCGGTCCCCGTCCTCCAGCTGTGTCAGCAGAGCCTTGCCGACCGCGGAGGCGTGCGCGGCCGCGCGGAAGTCCACCCATTCCTCGACGAGCGGCGCGGTGGGGGAATCCGCGTACTGGGTGATGGCGACCTCGCCGTCCGTGTAGCGGGCGACGTAGACCGCGGCGCCGACCGCGTCCCGCACCCAGGCCAGGGCCTGCCGCAGCCGGCCCGGGCCGTCGTCCCCGGCGCCCGCGGTCAGTGCCAGGGCCGTGCCCGCGACGTAGGCGCCGGGACCGGCCGGGCGGGCCAGGTTCGCCCGTACCAGCCGCTCCATCACCCGTGCCAGGACGAGTTGGGGCAGCCCGGTCCGGCGGGCGATCTGCGTGAGGCTCACGCCGCCGGAGTACCGGTTGACGAGCTCCAGGACGCGCAGGGCCTGGTGTACGGACTCCAGGGCGCCCGAGGCCGGCCGGGGCCGGGGGGTGCGGCAGTCGGTGGGACGGGGGTGGGTCGGCCCGGGGGCCGGGGAGGTGGAGCCGTTCGCCTCGTCCGCCAGGTGCGCGCCGCCGAGCTGCGCGTGGCGGGCGATGGCGGCAGCTAACTGGGGGCCGGGGGTGAAGACCTCCCCCAGGTCCGGGTCCTCCCGCGGGACGAGCGAGGCGACGGCCCTGCGCAGCCGGGGGGCGAGCCGGTAGCGGGCGCCGCCCAGACAACCGGGCGCGGTGAGGGCGGTGAGGTCCTGGGTGGTGATGGGCGGGGAGGTCCAGATGACCGAAGCCGCCAGGGCCCCTTCGAGGTTGTCCGGGATCGCCGGCAGGGCGGGCAGGCCGTCGTCCGCGGGCAGGCTCTGCACCTGGCGCTTCCAGTGGCGAGCCGTGGTGACCTCGGCGCGGGCCAGGTGGTGGAGGTAGAGGCACTGGGCGGCGGCGCGGGATCCGGCGCCGGCCGCGTACTGGAACCAGAACTGTGCGCCGTCCATACGCCCGGCCAGGTGCAGCAGGCACCCGAACATCAGGGCCGACCACGGGCTGTGGGGCCAGGCCTGCCGCTCCAGGGCGAGTTCGGCGAAGGCCCTGCTCTCCACCAGGTGGCCGGTCACGGCGTCCAGCGCACAGGCGGCCCGTACGTGGCAGGAGGCGTCCATGACGAGGTGGTCGGCCATCCCCTGCGCCCCGCCGCGGCCCTCGGCCCGGGAGCGGTCGGCAGCGACGCGGCGGGCGATCCGGCGCCGGGCAGCGTACTCGTCGTACCCGGCGAACTCCTCCGACAGCACCTGTGCCTCCTTCAGCGCGGTGTCCAGATCGAACGGCACGGCGTCGCGATCGCGTGTCATGTCGCTCACTGGTCCTTCTCCTCTCCGGGAGCCCAGGCCACGCCGAGTTTTCGGGAGAGGATCCGGCGTGCGCCGCGGATGTGCGAGCGGACCGTGGCGGGGGAGATGCCCATCATCCGGGCGACGGTGTCGTAGTCGTTGCCCAGCAGGAAGGTCAGCAACACCACGTCGTAGTGGCGCTCGGACAGTTCCGAGATCGCCGCGTACAGGCCGAGCTTGGACTCCAGCAGTTCCAGCCGTTCCCGCGAGGAGCGGCGCAGGGCCGCGAACCAGGCCGTCTCCACCATGGCCACGGGCCGGCTGAGGGCGGTGAGGCGCCGTTCGACGTGCTCGCGCAGGACCGCCCACGCGAAGCCGTTCAGGCTGGCTTGGCTGAGGGCGTGCGACCAGACCTTCAGGAGGAAGGTGAAGGCGTCGTCGACGACGTCCTCGGCGTCCCTGGCGGCACCGAGCTGGAGGTGGGCGTAGCGCAGGTAGGCACGGTGGTGCTGGGAGTGGAACGCCGTGAAGTCCACCGGCAGGACTCCCGCCAGTTCACTGGAGACCGCCCGGTCGCCCGATGGGTCGAAATCGCCCTCGTTCATGCCTTCCCCCGGGGCTGGGCGCCGCCGGCCCGGGGCGCGGCGTGGACCGTGGCGTGTGCCTGGCCCTGAACCGGGGCCTGGACCTGGACCTGGACCGCGGTGGCGGCTAACAGCACAGGGGCGACTCTCTCGACAGCGTTCACGTGGGTGCGAGGCCTTCCGGTGAGATGTGCGGGTGAGGGCTGGGCCTGCCCCCGGTCCGGCAGCCGCGCATCACCGAGGGTTCCCCTGCTTCTCACCCCATCGGAGAAGGCGCCCGTTTGTGCACGCCGGTCCCGCAAAATTTCCGGGCAGCTGGCGCATGGGCCTCCCCGCGCGCCCTTTCACACCCGCGTACGCCCTCTGCCGTCCCGGCGCACCGCGCCCGCGTACGCCCTCTTGCCGGCCCGCTCGGCGCAGGCCCGGCCGCCACCCGGGCATGCGCGTGCCGACCGGGCGGGCCGCCCGGTCGGCACGGCTGCTGCTACAGCGGGCGCCGCTGCGCGGACAGGGTGAGGAAGAGCACCCAGGGCTGGTCGGCGAGGATTTCGACGTCCCGGCGGGAGAGCGTGGCGGTCAGGATGGTACGGCCGGCGTCGTCGCCGTCGACGCCGCATCCCCGCAGCTGCTCCCGCTGCGCTTCCGAGAGCGGTCCGGTCAGGCGTACGGACACCGGGAGTTCGCGCACCTGCGCATCCCGGCCCTCGGCGTCGACGGCCATCGCGAGGGAGGCGTCGAGTTTCCCGTAGTCCATGGCGGTCCGCCGATCGTCACAGGTGGGTGGCCTTGAGGAGGCCGTGGCCCCACTTGGGGTGGAAGGCTCCGGGTGTGCCGCCGGGAATGGCGGCGTTCGACCGCAGCAGGTCAAGGAACTTCCGGGGATCGCAGCCCGGGTCGCGTTGCAGCAGGAGTGCGGCCACACCCGCGATGAAGGGCGTGGCCATGCTGGTGCCCTGGAGGGCCACATGGCCGGGGCCGGTGATGAAGGCGCGGGGAAGGTCGCGGGCGTCCCTCGACAGGGCCGAGATGATCATCGCGCCGGGGGCGGTGATGTCCGGCTTCGGCGCACCGCTGCGCAGGGGTCCCTCGCTGCTGAAGCTCGCGATGTCGTCGAGGACCAGCCCCGGCATCTCGACGTCGTCGCCGTCGACGTTGCGCCACTCCTTGCGCGTGGTGAAGGCGGCGACGGTGATCGCTGCGGCGGCGCAGCCGGGCGAACCGATCTTGATGGCGTCGTGCACGGCGGGCCCGCTGAACTGCGGCTGTGTGCGGGCCTCGGGGCGGCCGAGGATCCATGCGTCCACCTCGACCGGCCCGCCGGTGCCGGACGCCGTACGCAGCAGCAGCCGCCAGGGACCCGCTGCGGGGCCCGTCGGCTCGACGACGGCGACGAAGTTGTGGTCGTGGTTGGCCGGGTCGGGACCGGGCGTGACGATCTGGACCCTGCCTTCCGGCAGGTCGAAGGTGTGCACGGGCGAGCCGGAGGTCTTCACGGGCTGGAACGCGGTCGTGGCTCCCGAGGGCGAGGCCATGGCGATGTCGAGCCGGTCGCCGCCCGGGTACCAGCCGTTGATCCAGAACACGTCGGAGGCGCCCGCCAGGCTGCCCGGGTGGCAGGGGATCGAGCGGACCGCGCCTTCCTTGACCTGGAACCGCGCGTGGAGGTCGTCGTCGCCCTCGTTGCCCGCCGCGCAGCACACGATCCGGCCCGGACCCGATTCCTCCTCGATGGCGAGGGACATCGGGTCGGTGCCGTCGTGGGCGTCGAAGTGCCCGCCGAGGCTGAGATTGACCACCGCCGGCAGGCCGAGGTCGCGCGCCACCCGGAAGACGTACTGGATGCCGTCGATGATGTGCGCGTCCTGGAAGTCGGTCTTGACCATGACGATGCGCGCTCTCGGGGCCACCCCCTCGCTGCCCGCGGCGATGCCGGTGACGTGGGTGCCGTGGCCGTCCGTGTCCCGGGACAGGGTGGCCATCGTCATCCCGGCATTCGTGAACTCCGCGCCGTACCGGCCTTCCGGCACGCCCGTGCCGCCCAGCATCGTCTGGTCCCAGATCCGCTCGATCCGTCCGGTGAAGGCCGGGTGGAGCGGGTCGATACCGCTGTCGACGACACCGATGACCACGTCCTCGCCACTGAGGTGGTGTTCCGTCCGGAACTGGGGCACCTCGACCTTGTCCTGTGCGAGGTTCAGGTACGGGCGCAGCCGGGTGGCGGGGACGATGCGCCGGATGCCCGGATGCATGGAGAGCCGCTGCAGTTCGTCCAGCGGGACGATGGCGGTACGCACCCTGCGTCCGCCCTGGTTGAGTTCGATCCCGTCTCCCAGGCTGCCGTCCAGCACGGCGTCGGGTTCGCACTCAAGCGAAACGATCACCCGGACCGGCTTGGCCTCCTCGTGTACCGAGACCAGTCCGAGGAGGTCGGCGTGTGGCTGCAGGGGCGCTCTCGTGCGGTTCGCCTGCTGATACCGGTCGTAGGTCGCCGCCAGGGCGGGGGCCAGCTTGGTGTAGTCCATGAGTCTTCCCCTCGGAGCGCATCGGGGGCCTGGTGCGGCCCACAGCTCTCCACCCTCGGCCGGGGGCCGCCGGCCCGCACGGCGGGGTCGGCCAGACGGACCCCGGCTTCCCCGTACGGGCCCGGCCGACCGTCAGGACGTGGTGGGAGCCTCGGCGTCGAGGAGGTGGGGGCCGTTGTTGCGGACGCTGTTGACCGCGGTGGAGACCGCCCGTACCTCCAGGCGGCCCTCGGCGGGGGTGTGGAGGAGGGCGCGCAGGGCGTGGACGTCCTCGTGGGCGGGGTCGAGCCAGGCCCCGTAGTCGGCGGGGTCGAGTGCGAGCGGCATGCGGGGGTGGATGCGGCCCGCGGCGTCGGCGGCCTCCGTGGTGATGACGGTGGCCGTGGTCAGCCAGGCGGCCGGGTCGTCCTCGTCGGGCACGTTCCGGTCGCGCCAGAACTCGTACAGCCCGGCCATCGCCATCACCGTGCCGTCCTCGGGGCGGATGAAGTACGGCTGCTTGTACGCCTTCGCCGTGGCGGTCGCGGGGACGGACTGCCATTCGTAGAACCCGTCCGCGGGCAGCAGGCACCGGCGCTTGGTGAACGCCTTGCGGAAGGCCGGTTTCTCGTGCACCGTCTCGACCCGGGCGTTGATCATGCGGGCGCCGACTCCCGGATCCTTCGCCCAGGACGGGACCAGGCCCCAGCGCACCGTGCGCAGCCGGCGCTGCACCGCGCGGGTGTCGCGGTCCGGACGTTCGAGGACGGCCCAGACGGGGTCGGTCGGGGCCACGTTCCAACTCGGCGCGAGCGCCTCGCTCGGATCCCAGCGGGCCTCGAACAGGCCGGCCAGGTCCTCGGGGGCTCGGCTGGAGGCGTAACGGCCGCACATGCCCCCACCATGCCACCCCGGCGGCTCCCCCGGCACCGAGGCGCGCGCAGCGCGTCGCCCGCGGCGGCCGTCCGCCGCACACGGTGACCGCGGGCGGCGGACGGCTTACGCTGTCGTTCATGGTCAGACTGGAGCGGCTCGGGGCGGACCATGCCGATGCGCTGCTGGCGTTCGAAACCGAGAACCGCGAGTACTTCGCGCGGTCCGTGCCGGATCGCGGGGACGCGTACTTCGCGGGGTTCGCGGCCCGTCACCGGGCCCTGCTCGCGGAGCAGGACGCCGGTGCGTGCCGGTTCCACGTGATCGTGGACGACCTCGGCGACCTGGTCGGCCGCGTCAACCTCGTGGACATCGCGGACGGGGCCGCCGAGTTGGGCTACCGGGTGGCCCGGCGCGCCGCGGGCCGCGGCACGGCGACAGCGGCGTTGCGGGAGGTGTGCCGACTGGCCGCCGGGGCGTACGGCCTCGACGTGCTCACCGCGGTCACCACCCGCGACAACGGGGCGTCACGGGCGGTGCTCGCACGTACCGGGTTCACCGTGGTCGAGGACGTCCTCCTCGACGGGCGGCCCGGTGCGCGTTACCGTCGCCGGCTTTCCGCGCCCCTCTGACTTCTCCTTCCTCCTTCCCGTCGAGAGCGAGGGCACGGTGAGTCACCGTCACGAGCACGGCCGGCCGCACGGCCCCCCGCCCGCGGACGCGCCTGCGGCACGGGCCCGGCGCCGGATCCCGCACCTGATCCGGCACCGGCTCGCGCACCTGCTCGTTCCGCACCGCCACGAGGTGACGGACAAGGTCGACGCGGCGATGGAGTCCTCCCGGGAGGGCATGCGGACCCTGTGGCTCTCCCTGGGCGTCCTGGGTCTGACCACCTGTGTCCAGGCCGCCGTCGTCGCCGTGTCCGGGTCGGTGGCGCTCATGGGCGACACCCTCCACAACGCCGCCGACGCGCTGACCGCCGTGCCCCTGGGCATCGCCTTCGTCCTCGGCCGGCGGGCGGCGAACCGCCGGTACACCTACGGCTACGGCCGCGCCGAGGACCTGGCGGGGGTCGCCGTCGTCCTCACCATCGCCGTCTCCTGCGCGCTGACGGCCTGGCAGGCCGTGGACCGGCTCCTGAACCCCCGCGAACCCAGCCACCTGTGGGCCGTCGCGGCGGCCGCGGCGGCCGGCTTCGCCGGCAACGAGTGGGTGGCGCGCCACCGGATCCGCACGGGCCGCAGGATCGGTTCCGCCGCCCTCGTCGCAGACGGCCTCCACGCCCGCACCGACGGATTCACCTCCCTGGCCGTGCTGCTCGGCGCGGGCGGGACCGCGCTCGGCTGGAAGGCGGCCGACCCGGTCGTCGGCCTCCTCATCACCGCGGCCATCGTCCTGGTCCTGCGGGACGCCGCACGGGAGGTCTGCCGGCGTCTGATGGACTCCGTCGACCCCGCCCTGGTCGACACCGCCGAACGGGCGCTGCGCGCGGTGGGCGGAGTGCTCGACACCGGGCAGGTCCGGATGCGGTGGATCGGCCATACGCTGCGCGCCGAAGCGGACATCTTCGTCGACCCTCAGCTCACCGTCGTCCAGGCGCACGCGCTGGCCGTCGAGGCCGAGCACGCGCTGATCCACGCCGTTCCGCGGCTGACGGGCGCCACCGTCCACATCGACCACCCCGCCGAGGACGGCGACCCGCACGCCGCCCTGGCCCACCACGCCTCCTGAGCGCCGGCCCGGGAGGCGCGATGGCCGGTCGGCGGCCTCCGGGCCACCATGGGAGGGACCCGTTCCGGGGGGACCCACCGGGAGGCGTTCATGGTGCACGGCGAGGGAGCGGCCGCGGACGTACTCGTGGCGGGCGCCGGGCCGGTCGGTCTGACGGCCGCCGCCGAGCTGCGGCGGCGCGGTGTCGGCTGCCGGATCATCGACCGGCTTCCGGCCCGGCTGCCGTTCGCCAAGGCCGTGGGGATCCAGCCCCGCACGCTGGAGATCTGGGACCGGATGGGCTTCGTCCGGGCCGCGCTGGACCTGGCGGTCCCGATGCACGGGCAGCTGATGTACATGAACGGCGCCGAGCAGCCCCCCGTCAGGTTGCAGCTGCCGCCGGAGGTGCCGTACGGCTTCGCCGCGCTGCCCCAGTACGAGACCGAGCGCCTCATCGAGGAGTGCCTGGGGCGGTTCGGCACGGGGATCGAACGGGGCACCGAGCTGCTGTCCTTCGCCCAGGACCCCGACGGGGTGACCTGCCGGCTGCGCACCCCGGCCGGGGAGGAGGAACTGCGGACCCGGTACCTGGTGGGCTGCGACGGTGCGCACAGCACCGTCCGCAGGGGGCTCGGGCTGGGCTTCGAAGGCGGCGCGTTCCCGGAGGAGTACATGCTCGCCGATGTGGAGGTCGACTGGGACCTGCCGTACGGGTACGGGGTGCGGGCCGTGCACCGGACCGCAGCGGGCGCCGTCGACGACGTGCTGGTGTGCATTCCGCTGCCGGGCACGGGCCGCTACCGGATGTCGATGAGGGTGCCGCCGGAGCTCTCCGCCGCGGCGCCGGCGGCCGGCGACGGGGTGGCCCACGGTCTGGAGAGCGGCGGCCGGGCCCCCGAACTGGTCCACGTCCAGGCCGTCCTGGACCGGCTCTCGCCCCGGCCGACGACCGCGTCCGCGATGCGGTGGTCCTCGGTGTTCCGGATCAGCCACCGGCTGGTGGACCGCTACGGCGACGGGCGGGTCTTCGTCGCCGGGGACGCCGCGCACATCCACCCGCCGACCGGCGCACAGGGCATGAACACCGGGATCCAGGACGCCTGGAACCTGGCCTGGAAGCTGGCCGCGGCCCTGGAGGGCGCTGCCGGCCCGGGCCTGCTCGCGAGTTACGACGCCGAGCGCCGGCCGGTCGGCGAGGAGGTCGTCGGCCGCACCGTGCGGCACGCCGCCGAGGGCATCCTGGCCGATCCGTCGGACCCGGTGACGCCGGCGCTGCGCGAGGCGCAGCTGCTGGTCGGATACCGGGGCAGCCCGATCGTGCAGCGGCCGTCTCGGGCGGGCGCCGGCCGGGGCCCGCAGGCCGGCGACCGGGCCCCGGACTGCGGCGGGCTCGGCGGGCGGATCACCTCCTACCCGCTGCGCCTGTACGACCTGCTGCGCGGCCGCGAGCACCTGCTGGTGCTGTACGGGACCGGGCCGCTCGCGGACGGCACCCTGACCGAACTCGCCGAGGTCGTACGGACCTTCGCGCCCGGCCTGGTGGAGGCCTGCGCGGTCCTCGCGGAGGCGGACACGGACGGGCCGGCTCCGCTGCCGGTGTACCGGGACGCGCGGGGCGAGTTCGCCCGGATGTACGAGGTCGGGGAGCCGACGGTGTTCGTGGTCCGGCCCGACGGCTACCTGGGGGCCCGGCTGTGTCCCCCGACGGTCCAGGACCTCACCGCCCACCTCGCGCAGGTGTTCCGGGCTTCCGGGACGCCGGCGTAGGGACGGCTAGTCTCCGAGTTCCAGGATCCGGCCCGTCTCCGGGCCCTCGATGGCGCGTACGTAGGCCTGCGCCACGGCGGCCAGGCCGACCGGCGGGAAGCCGGGGAAGGATGCGCCGTAGACGTCCAGGGCTTCGGTGAAGACCGTCGGGCTGACCGCGTTGATGCGCTGCGGGGCGATTTCGACGGAGGCCGCGCGGACGAACGCCTCCACCGCGCCGTTCGCCATCGAGGCGGCCGTGCCCGTGACGATCGGGCTGCGGGCCAGGACGCCGGTGACGAGGGTGAAGGAGCCGCGGGGGGCGATCCGGCCGAGGCCCTGGCGTACCAGCTCCAGTTGGCTGAGGACCTTGCCGTCGAAGGCCGCCGTCCAGTCCTGCGGTGTCATGTCCGCGACCGGCTTGTAGGGCACCGAGCCCGCGGCGTTCGCCACCGCGTCCAGCTGCCCGCCCCGCCCTGCCTCGTCGTACAGGGCGGCGATCTGCGCCGGGTCGGTGATGTCGTGGCGGAGGTCGCCGCTCGACCGTCCGGCGGTGAGGACCGTGTGGTTGCGGGCGGTGAGGGCGTGGTGGACGGCCGTGCCGAGCCTGCCGGCCGCGCCGATGAGAAGGATTCGCATGCCCCCGACGCTAGGGCCACCGGGCCGGGCCGGGGAAATGCCGCCCGTGCAGCATTTATGCTCGGCGGTTATGAACGTGGAGCTACGGCACCTGCGAGCCCTCGCCGCGATCGGCGACGAGGGCACCATCACGGGCGCGGCGGATGTCCTGCGGCTCAGCCAGCCCGCCCTGTCCCGCACCCTGGACCAGTTGGAGCGCCGCCTGGGCACCACGCTGGTCGAGCGTACGACCCGGCGGCTGGCCCTGACCCCGGAGGGCCGGCGCCTGTGGGAGCACGCGCACCGCATCCTCTCCCAGGTGGACCAGGCCCTCGCGGAGGCCGCCACCGGGCCGCGGCCCCTGCGCATCGGCTTCGCCTGGGCGGCCCTCGGCCCCTACACGGTGGGGCTGCTGCGCGAGTGGCGCCGCGAACGCCCCGACGTCCCGGTCGAGGTGCACCGGCTCGACGACCCGGGAGCGGCGCTGCGCCGCGGGAAGATCGACGCCGCGTTCCTGCGGACGCTGCCCGAGAGCGGTGACCTCCCGCTCTCCGTGCTGCCGCTGTACCGCGAACCGCGGATCGCGGCCCTGTGCGAGGACGATCCGCTGGCCGCCCGCGAGGAGGTCGCGCCGGCCGACCTGGCGGACCGTACGGTCGTCCTGTGCGCGTCGGCCGCCACGACCAGCACGGCCCTGTGGCCGCAGGAGCGCCGCCCGGCCTCCCTGACCGTGGCGAACGTCGAGGAGTGGCTCACGGTCATCGCGACGGGTGAGGCCGTGGGTGTCACCGCGGAGGCCACCCGGTACAGCCACCCGTACCCCGGCGTCCGCTACCTCCCGCTCACCGGCGTCCCCCCGGTGACGGTCCACTTCCTGTCCCCCAGGGCCCCGACGCATCCGCAGACCGAGGCCTTCCGCGCCCATGCCCGGCGCGTCCTCCCGGCCACCGGCATCTAGGGAGTCTTGTCCGCCACGCCGCGCGGCCGTACGTCGTGTAGGTGCTCACCTCGCCAGGTGGCGGGTGAAGAACGACCGCACGAGGTCGCGGACAGTCGGCACCGTGACCCGGGGGTCGGCCGGGCCCACCATGGCGGCGCGCCCCGCAGCGGTCATCAGGCCGGCCTCTTCGAGCTGGGGGACGAGGGCCGCGTAGTCGGTGAAGGCCCAGTGGTGGGTGTGGTCGAGCTGCCGCCGGACGACCGGGCCCCCGTGGGCGAGGAGGGCCGCCCAGGACCGGTCCAGCCGGGCGTCGCGGAAGCCGTCGGTGCCGGCCAGGAGCAGCGGCCGGTCCGTTCCCCGCCGGGCCACGGGCAGGAGTTCGCCGTCCAGTTGGTCGAGGTATCCCTCCAGGTTGGCGGCGGCTGCGATCCGCCGGTCCTCGTGGAGCGCCTGTGCGGCCGCGGTACCGCCCGCGGAGTGCCCGTAGACCCCGACCCGGTCCAGGCCGAGGGTGTCGAGGACGAAGCGGAGATCGGCCACCCTGGTGTCGATCATGGTGCGGAAGGTCGCCGCGTCGAGGTCCGGACGCAGGGCGGTCCTCCGGATCCGGTCGCGTTCCGGCCGGGCGTCGGGGAACTCCACCTCGCTCGCGTCCCCGGGGTGGTCGACGGTGATGACGGTCCAGCCGTGCGAGGCGAGGTCGATCGCGAGTGAGCTGCCCATCGTGCGGGCGTCGCCGCCGCCAGGGGTGTAGAGCAGTGCGGGGCGCCGGCCGGGCAGGGGCGGGGCGCCGGCCCGGGCGTGGGTGAGGGTGGCCGCCCAGTCGACCCCGGTCGCCGGCAGCTGCGGACGGACCAGGTGGGCGAGGGAGGCGAACACCGCGGCGGCGCCGGGCGTGAGCTGCGGGACGCGCGGGAAGCCCCGGGCGGGCACGGCCGGCCGCAGGACGGTGACCATGAGCTCCCGTACACCGATCCCGGTGTCCCACGGGTCGTTGCGGGAGCGGTCGACCAGGTGGAGGACGCGGGCGCCGACGGGGTACGGGCCGGTGGGCGCGGGCAGCCGCAGGAGGGGCGCACCCCCGTGCCCGGAGGCGGCGGCGGAGCCGGTGACGGCGGTCGTGAGGAACAGGGCGGCGGCGCCGGCGAGAGCGCCCTTGGCGAAGGAACGGCGGCCCGGTGCGGAGGAATGTGTCATGGACGGCATCCTGGAGGTGGCCGCGGTACCGGGGCGAAGCTTGCGGCCAGGCCCGAAAGCCTGGCGCTGAGCAGGGAGATGTGCGTGATCCGGATCCATTTCACGTCGGACGACTTCGCCCGGGTGCGGTTCGCACCGCGGCCCTCCCCCCTACCCGAGCTGCACGCGGCCCTGATGATGCTGGGCGCCCCGCAGGAGGAGCTGCTGTTCGGGCGCTGGCGCAGCAGGCTGCTGCGGACCCTGCCGCACGCGGTCCGGCCGCTCTCGGACCTGGTGCCGGACGGGAGCGCCCCCGCCTTCCTCGACGTCCTCGGCGACACGCCGGACGAGGGGTTCGCGCTGATCAGGGCCGCCCGCCCGGAGTTCGTGCGGGCCGGCATCGAGCAGGTCTACGCACAGCGGCCGGCCCCGCCGTGGATCCGCTCCCTGCACGGCGGGGACGCCGGCGCCTGGCGGATACTCGTCCGGGCGCAGCGGGCGGCGTACGAGTCGGTGCTCGCGCCGGTGTGGCCGCTGGTCCAGGACCTGCACCGGTCGGAGTTCACCCACCATGCCCTGACCGCCGCAGAACAGGGCATCGGCGCCGCCCTGACCGCCCTGGCACCGGGGTCGCGGCTGCGCGGCGGGGTCTGGGAATGGCCCCGGCCGGACGTCCCGGGGGTGCGTGAAGTCCGGCTCGGCGGGCGCGGGCTGGTCCTGCGACCGACCTTCCACTGGCGGCAGGGCCCCCTCGTCCAGGACCTGCCGGACCGTCCGGTGGCGCTCGCCTACCCCGCGGGCCGGGGACTGCCGCTGGTCCCCGTCCCGGACCGGGGCGGCCCACCGGACGAGCCCCTCGCCGCGGTCCTCGGGCGCACCCGGCTCGCCCTGCTGCGCTGCCTGGACCAACCCCGTACGACGACGGGACTGGCGCGCCGCCTCGGCGTCAGCAACGCCACCGCCTCCGCCCATGCCTCCGCGCTCCGCGCCGCCGGTCTCCTCACCACCACCCGCACGGGCCGCTCGGTCCACCACGCGCGTACGCCCCTGGCCGAGCTGTGGCTCGCCGACGGTCGGGAGCTGTCCGGCCGATCACGTGCGAAGCCAGATGACCAGGGCGGCGGCGGTTACTCTGCCGAGGCAGACGTAGCCGCGCGGTCTTCTCCGGGAGCACAACCGCCCGGACAGGTCCCGGTTCAGGGGCCGACGTACTCGTACACGCCCCCGTGAGGGTGTCGCAGCACCGCTCGGTGACCGTTGGGGGTGGGCTGCGCAGGCATTACCACCGTGGCGCCGGCGGCGACCGCTTCGTCGACGGCTGCGGCCAGATCTGCGACCGTCAGGGTGGCGCTCACCCCGGCGACCCTCTGCACTGCCTCGTCCGGACCGCAGAACAGCAGGAAGGGCCCGACACTCGCCAGATGCACACCGGCGAAGGCGAAGCGGTCGGCCGTGCGGCCCGTCAGTCGCTCGTAGAAGGGGACGGCCGCGTCCAGGTCGTCAACGCGCTGTCGTGCGATCACCGAGTCGATCTTCATCGGCATGCTGGAACTCCTCTGTTGCGTTGGAGGGCTTCGTTCAACACTGTCAGGCTTGTCGCGTCATCGTTCGCCCCGGTGGCAGGCGCGGCCCGGGGCCGCGCCTGCCATACCGGGTCTACGAACGGTCAGCCGTCGCCACGGCCTGCGCGGCTGCGCTCGCGCAACGAGATGCGGTTGCCGTCCGGGTCCACCGTCTCGATGCGGACGCCGAAGCCGTAGTCCACCGGCTCCGGCTCGTCGAAGGTCACACCCCGGTCGCGGAACACCTTGAAGTCCGCGCGCAGGTCGTCCGACTCAAGGATGACCGGGCCGGGCGTTGCGCCCGGCTCGGCCGGCTGGCCCGCGGCCGGGGCGTGCGCCCACAGGAGGATCTCGACGGGACTGCCGGGGACGCCCACGGTGAGGAAGCGCCCGCCAGGGTTCGGGAAGTCGATGCGCTTCTCCAGGCCCAACTGCTCGGTGTAGAACCGCAGCGCGCGGTCCTGGTCGGTGACGTACAGCGTCACGTACATGACGTTGGTCAGCATGGGGTGGTCCTTCCCTCCGTCGGTCTCTTTCCTCTCCCTGACGAACCCCGGCAGGAGGATGTGACGGATGGATGGAGGAAATCTGCCGACCGACGGCTTCGAAGGCTTGCTGCCGGGGTCGCAGGCCGAGGCCGGTGACGCCTTCCAGTCAGCCTCACGCCGCTCCACCTGGGCGGCGTTCCTTGACACCATCACCGCCGCCTCCCTGGTCATCTGGCTTCGCACGTGATCGGCCGGACAGCTCGTAGGGGCCGTCGGGATCCCGGCGGCCGCGGCCGGCTCCGGTCAGGTCAGGTCAGGTCAGGTCAGGTCAGGTCAGGTCAGGTCAGGTCAGGTCAGGTCAGGTCAGGTCACACGATCGGATGCCGTTACGGCCCCATCAGGTGAAACACGCCCCCACTCCCCCTTCGCCGGGACCGGATGCGTGCAAGGTGGGTCCAGCTTTCGGCGCCCCGGCACCCTCCGCCCGGCCGCGCCCGTCGAGCAACGGAAGGGCCGGTACCCGATGGTGATGGCGAGGGCCCCGCTGCCCGCTCTGCTCTCCTTGGTGCTGACGGGGGTCCCCGCCGTGCTCCCGAACGCCGCGGCAGCCGCGGCCTACGACGGGCAGCCCCGCCGCGAGACCGCCCTGTTCAGCGTGAAGTCCGCCAACAACGCGGCAGCCCAGGCCTTCACGGTGGCCGGCACCCGGCTCTCCCGGGTCAGTGTCTACCTGGGCAGCGGCGCCGCGACCGGGACCGTGACCGCCCAGGTCCGCCGGGTCCGCGCCGACGCCGGGTCGGTGGTCGCCTCGAAGACCGTGAACCTCGCCGCGCTGGGCGGGGCCGGCGCGGGCTGGGTCGAGTTCCCGGTCAGCGCCTCCGTCACCGCGGGCGCCACGTACTACCTCTTCGTGCAGGCGACCACGGCGGAGAGCAGACCCGTCGCCTGGTACGGCACCAAGCAGTCCGTCCCCGGCTCGCTGACCAGCTGGAACTACGACAAGGCGTACTGGGGCGGCTGGCACGCCGAAACCACCGCCCGGCCGGCCTTCCACGTCAATCCCACCGGGAGCGAGCGCTGCGGCGAGACCGAGCCCTGTTACGTGCCCGCCTCGGCGCTCGCGGCCCGTACGGCGGGCCTGCTGACCAACGGGGTGGCCACCGAGGCCGTACTGCCCTCCTTCGCCGTCGGCGCCTCCTACGTCGACGGCAGCAACGTGCTGCGCCTGCCGTCCGGCCGGTGGCGGTACCTGCCCGAGGGCGCGACCGCGTCCGCCGTGGTCGAGGCGGACGACGCGGGGGCCGTCGCGCAGATCGAGGAGAGCCGCGGCTGGCTGGCCGCGGGCCAGGTGCCGGGGACCACCGCCGCGCAGCGGGACGCGACGCAGCGCGCCCTGCTGTCGATGCGGGCGCTGCTGAAGCCGAACGGCGCGTTCGCCGCGGGGTGGTCGCCGCCGTGGGAGTACTCCTGGCCCCGGGACGGCGCTTTCGCCGCGGCCGCCTTCGCCGCCACCGGGCACGACGACGAGGCGTACCGGATCCTGGGCTACGACGCGCGCACCCAGCGGGCCGACGGGACCTGGGAGGCGCGGACCAAGCTGGACGGCAGCGGACCCCCCGATGCCCGCCCGTGGCAGCTCGACGGCAACGGCTGGGTGCCCTGGGCCACCTGGCAGTGGTACCAGGCGGCGCCGCCGGACGAGCGGGACGAACGCCTGCGCACGCTCTACCCGATGGTGCGGAAGGCAGCCGACTACGCCGCCCGGTCGCTGGGACCGAACGGGCTGCCTCCGGCGTCCCCGGACTACTGGGAGCTGGGCACCGCGACCACCAACATCGGGACCGCCGCCCCGCTGCTCGCCGGGCTCAACGCCTCGGCCGACCTGGCCGCCCGGCTGGGCATGAGCGGCGACGCCGAACGCTGGGCGGAGGCGGCCCGGCGGCTGTCCGCGGGCATCGCCGACGTCTTCGCCCCGCTGGGCTACCCGCGGACCGCAGACGGCAGGCACGGCCTGGACAGCGCGGTGGCGTTCATGGCGCCCCCGTTCAACAGCGCCCCGCCCGACCTCGGCGGGGCCCTGGACTCCGCCTATCGGGCGCTGCTGCTGCCCAACGGCGGCGTCTCGCCCGGCAACGACCCCGATTTCAGCTGGGGCCCGTACGCCTGGACGGCCAGCACCTCCTTCTTCGCCCTCGCCTGGTCGGGTACGGGCGAGCAGGCGAGGGCGGCCAGGGTGCTGGACTGGGTGCTGTCGAAGCGGAACGGGCTGGGCGAGCTTCCCGAGAGCGTGAACGGGGCCGGGCTGCCGTCCTCGGTCGCTCCCCTGGGCTGGACGGACTCGCTGGTCGTGCTCACCGCGCTGGCCCTGGAGGGCTCCCCGCAGCCGACTCCGCCGATGCCCGCGGGCACGGCGCGGGCGGGCACGGCGCAGGCCGGTGCGGCGCGGGCGGGCACGGCGGCCGGCGGTGCGGTCGTGCGGACCGGCTGATCGCGTACGCTCGGCGGATGGCGAAGTACTTCGACGTGCACCCTGAGAACCCTCAGCCGCGCACCATCAGCAGCGTTGCCGACAGCATCCGCTCCGGCGCGCTCGTCGCGTACCCGACGGACTCCTGCTACGCCCTGGGCTGCCAGCTCGGCAACCGGGAAGGGCTCAGCCGGATCCGGTCGATCCGCGGTCTCGACGACCGGCACCACTTCACGCTGGTGTGCCAGAACTTCGCGCAGCTGGGGCAGTTCGTGCACGTCGACAACGACGTGTTCCGCGCGATCAAGGCGAGTACGCCCGGCAGTTACACCTTCATCCTGCCGGCGACGAAGGAGGTGCCGCGCCAACTGCTGCACCCCAAGAAGAAGACGGTCGGCGTCCGCATCCCCGAGCACGTCGTCACCCAGGCCCTGCTCGCCGACCTCGGGGAGCCGCTGCTGTCCAGCACCCTGCTCCTCCCGGACGAGAGCGAGCCGATGACGCAGGGCTGGGAGATCAAGGAACGGCTCGAACACGTGGTGGACGTCGTGGTCGACTCGGGCGACTGCGGGACCGAGCCGACCACGGTCATCGACTTCTCGGGCGGCGAGGCCGAGATCGTACGGCGCGGGGCCGGGGACACCAGCCGCTTCGAGTGACGGTGCCGGTGCGGTGTAGCGTCACCCTCGAACAAGGCGTCAGAGAAAGGGTGTTCGAGGCATGGCCGTCATCCACCGCACCACGTTGAGCCCCACGAAGCTGGAACTGCTCGCCTCGTGGCTGCCCGGCCGGTCCTGGTACCGGGCCACCGGGAGCGAGCCGCGGCTGAGCAAGGCCGGCGGCTTCCGGCTGGACGACCCGAAGGGGGAGGTCGGGATCGAGTTCATGGCGGTCACCGACGAGTCGGGGCCGGAGCCGGTGACGTACCTCGTGCCCCTCACCTACCGCGGAGCGCCCCTGGAGGGTGCGGAGGAGGCGCTCATCGGCACGTCCGAGCACGGGGTGCTGGGACGCCGGTGGATCTACGACGGGGCCCATGACCCGGTCCTGTTCGCCCAGTTGGCAGCCTTCCTCCGGGGCGAGGCGGAGCCGCAGGCCCAGAGCATGAGCGATACGCCCGACCCGACCGTCGCCGCCCACCTGGCCGGGAGCGTGCAGGTGCCCGTGCAGGCGCCGGAGGGGCTGCTGGTGGTGACGGACGGGCCGTCGACCACGGAGCTCCTCGTAGGGGGCGGCGCGGGCGGGCAGCTGACCCTCGGGATCCGGCGCGTGCTCCGGCCCGAACCGGAGACCCCCGCCGACGCGCCGCCCCTCGGGCACGTCACCGCAGGGTGGACGCTCCCGGACGGGCGAACGGCCCGGGGCCGGTACGCCGTCGTGCACGCGTAGGCCGTCGGCCGGGCGCCTCGGCGGACACGGCCAGGGCGGTGGTGAAATGCGGTGTAGGTGTGTTTCGTGTTCCCAGTGGGCAAGCGGGGGCATATGCCGACTCCTGCGATCCCCGATTCCGTCCGCGATCTCGTACACCTGGTACGCCACCGCCGGGAACCCGTGGTGGTGCAGGCGGTCCGCTCGACGGCCGCCGCCGTGGTCAGCTACGTCGTCGCCCTGGCCCTCAGCAGTGAGCCCGCCCCGCTGACCGCACCGCTCACCGCCCTGCTGGTGGTCCAGGTGACCCTGTACGCCACGCTCACCACCAGCATCAGGCGGGTGAACTCGGTGGTCGCGGGTGTCCTGGTCGCCGTCCTGTTCAGCACCCTCGTCGGGCTCACCTGGTGGAGCCTCGGGCTGGTCATCCTCGCTTCCCTGGCCGTCGGGCACCTCGTACGCGTCGACGAGTTCGTGCCCGAGGTCGCCATCAGCGCGATGCTGGTGCTCGGTGTGGCCCGGGTGGGCGAGACGGCCTGGGACCGGGTGCTGGAGACCCTGATCGGTGCCGTCGTCGGCTTCCTGTTCAACCTGCTCCTGACCCCGCCCGTGTGGACGGCGCCCGCCGGGGCCGCCATCACCGGCCTCGCCGCCCGGATGGGCGAGCTGCTGGGGCACATGCGCGACGGTCTCACCGGGCGCACCGGGAGCGCGGCCTTCCCCCAGGCGGCCGAGCGGCTGCACGAGGCGCGCCGCCTCGACCACGACATCGTGCAGGTGGACGCGGCCCTGCGGCAGGCCGAGGACAGCCTGCGGCTGAACCCGCGGGTGAAGGAGAGCCTGCTCCAGCGGGTGGTCCTGCGTACCGGCCTGGACACGCTGGAGATCTGCGCGGTGGTCCTGCGGGTGGCCTGCCGCACCCTGACCGACCTGGCGAAGGCGCGCCCGCACGGCTCCCTGTACCCCGAGCACATCGCGGTGGCACTGCACGCCCTGTTCACCCACCAGGCCACGGCCGTGGCCAGCTTCGCCACGCTGGTCACCGCACAGATCAGCGCGAACGCGGAGCAGGCCGAGGAGGACCTCGCCCGCGCCCTGGAGGCCGCCCGCACCGCCCGCGACCGGGTGGCCCACCTGCTCCTGGACGAGGTGCGGGGCGACCCCGCGCAATGGCAGCTGCACGGGGCGCTGCTGGCCGAGGTGGACCGGGTCCTGGACGAGCTTGGCGTGGAGAAGCGGACGGAACGCCTGGTGGAGGAGCTCGACCGGGCCCGGCCCCGTCCCGCGGGCGTGCTGGCCCGACTGACCCGGCGCTGACCCGGCGGCGACCGGCGCTGACCGGGCGGCCCTCACGACCTGCGCGCATGATGGAAGGGGAGATCTCCGTGCGCCCGGCCGAGGGAGGACACACATGAGTTCCCAGCGTTACGAGCTGATTTTTTCCGAGGGCCCCGAGGGGGGCGAGGACGTCGTCGTCGTGGCGCCCAACGGCCAGACGGGGCCGGGCGGCCATCCGGTCTACGAGGATGCGACCGGAATCGTCCGGGCGGAGATCAGCGACCAGGGGGAAGTGCGCATTTTGGCCTCCGGAGGCGCGCAGAGCCCGGCCAGGGTGGTGGGGGTCAAGGCCCTGCCCTGACCGTACGGCGCGTTGCTCCGTTCGAGTGCTCTTGGCCCCCCGTTCGGCCGCACAACCCGAGTGCATGATCATTATTTCGGTCCGCAGTCGCTTTGATGCTGGTATTCCAGCCGTGGGCGAACCGGGAGGGCTGCGTGGCCACGTCACCGACACCGACACCTACTTCGACGTCGACCTCGACGCGACGGAACAGGCTGTGGAGCGCGGTCGCCGCGGTGGCCGGGGCCGCGCTCGTCGTCGCCGCGGCCCCCGGCAGCCTGCCCGCACCCGATGTGCCCCGCTACTGGCCCACCGGCCAGGACGCGGCGGTGACGCTGCTGGTCGGCAGGGCCCTGGAGGAGGGCCGCGGCGGCGCCGTCGAGCGGTGCGCGGGGGAGGCGTACCGCGCAGGACGGTGCACCGGCTGGCGCGAGGAGCGGGTGCGGGCCACCGCGCGGGGAGCGGGCTCCGTCCAGCGCGGCCCCGCGTCCCGCAAGGCGGCGCAGGCGGGGCGCACGGTGGTGTTCCCCACCGATGCGGGCGGCCCGCTGGAGATCTCCCTCGCCGACCCGGGCCGGCTCACCGACGTCACCGTCCGCGACGGGCACGGGCGCTACGTGGGCGGCGAACTCGCCCCGAAGAGCCGGCAGTGGACCAACACCGAACCGCTGCGGGCCGGCGAGACCTACACCGTCCGCGTCGGCGCGCAGGACGCCTCCGGGACCCCGGTCGGGGTGACCATGGCGTTCCGCACCGCCCCGCCGCGGGAGCGGGACAGGCTCACGGTGGAGTTCGGGCCGCGGCCGGGGACGTACGGGGCGGGGCAGATCGTGACGGCCGCCCTGAGCCACCCGGTTCCGGCCGCCGACCGCGCGGCGCGGGCCCGGTTGGAGCGGTCCTTGGAGGTGACCTCGGAGCCCGCGGTGGAGGGCGCCTGGCACTGGGTCGACGACTCGACCCTGCACTACCGGCCCCGTACGTACTGGCCCGCCAACGCCGTGGTGCGCGTGCGCAGCGGTCTGGACGGGGTGCAGGTCGGCGACCACCGGTACGGAGGCCCGTCGGAACCCGTGCAGTTCACCGTCGGGGACCGGATCGAGGCGGTCACCGACGCGGCGGCGCACGAGATGACCGTCCGCCGCAACGGGCGCGTCCTGCGCACAATCCCGGTCACGACCGGCAAAGCGGGCTTCCGGACCCGCAGCGGCATCAAGGTCGTCCTGAGCAAGGAGTACCAGGTACGGATGCGGGGGGACAGCGTCGGCATCCAGCGCGGGACGAGCGAGTTCTACGACATGCCGGTCTTCTACGCGACGCGCGTGACGTGGAGCGGCGAGTACGTGCACGCCGCGCCCTGGTCGGTCGAATCGCAGGGCGAGGAGAACGTCAGCCACGGCTGCACCGGCATGAGCACCGCGGACGCCGCCTGGTTCTTCCGGACCGTACGGGAAGGCGACATCGTGGAGGTGGTGAACAGCGAGGGCGAGCGCATGGCGCCGTTCGACAACGGCTTCGGCGACTGGAACCTCGACTGGCGGGCCTGGCAGGCGGGCAGCGCCCTCAGCGCCGCGGTCGCCCCCGCCTCCGGCTCCCCGGCGTCCTCCCCCCGCAGCGCCGCTCGGCTGCGCCCCCTGACCTGACCGCCCCGTCCGCCGCCCGGCCCGCGGGGCGGTCAGGTGCCGGACGGGGACGGCCGGCCGGTGGGCGTCAGGGGGGCGGTCGGCATCCCGGCGCCCTCCCGCAGGCCCGCCAGGAACTCCTCGAAGGCCTCGACCGAGCTGCGCCGGGGCTGCCAGCCCAGCTCCTCCTGGGCGCGCGAGGCGTCCAGCAGGGGCAGCCGCAGCACCGCGTCGAACAGGTCGGGGGACGCCGGGACCAGCCGCATGCGCCACGCCGCGGCGATCCCTGCCCGCACGGCGGCGGTGGGCAGCCGGACGGGCTTGGCGGCGAAGATGCGGGCCAGGGTCGCGCCGTCCAGCGGCGGGCCCGCGGCGAGGTTGAACGCGCCGCGCACGGGGCGCAGCACCGCCTCGCGGTAGGCCGCCGCCGCGTCGTCGGTGTGGAGGGCCTGGAAGCGCAGGCCCTCCAGTTCGGGCACGAGGGGGATCAGCCCGGGGCGTACGAGGCTGCCGGGCAGCAGGCGGCCCGCGAAGATCCGGCGCTGCTCGGAGGCGGACTCCCGCTTGAAGAGGAAGGCGGGGCGCATCCGGACCACGCGGATGCCGGGGAAGACGGCCTCGTAGGCGTCGAGTACGCGTTCCAGGTAGGCCTTCTCGCGGCAGTACGCGGCTTGCGGCCAGCCGTGCGTGGGCCAGGACTCGTCCACCGGGCGGTGGCGGGGGCCGGGCGAGTACGCGCCGACGGACGAGGCGTGGACGAGGGCGGGCACCCCGGCGGCGGCCACGGCATCGAACACGCGGAGGGAGCCGAGGACATTGGTCTCCCAGGTCTCGGCGGGGCGGTGGGTGGGCTGGAACTTCCAGGCCAGGTGGACCACGGCGTCCGCTCCGTCGAACAGCGGGACCAGGTCCTGACCGCCGGGCTCGATGCTGACGGACCGCCAGTGCGTCTTCGGGGGCTGCCAGTTCGGTACCCGGCGCGCCAGTCCGGTGACGGAGGCCACCGCGGGGTGGTCGGCCAGGGCCTGGACCACGCTGGTGCCGACGTTGCCGGTGGCGCCGACGACCACCACGCGCAGGCCGTCTCCGGAGGGCTCTTCTGCGGCGGATCCTGGCACGGGCACCGGGCCGGGTGCGGGGGCGGAGGTCATGGCGGCGGCTCCGTTCAGGAGGGTGCCCCGAAGGGGCTGCGGTCGAGTTGGTCGAGCAGGTCGCGGGGGTGCCGGTACACGGCGCGGGCCCCCGCCTCCTCCAGGTCGCCGCGCGGGATGCCGCCGCAGAGCAGGCCGACGCAGGTGACGCCGGCCCGGGCTCCGGCCTTCATGTCCCACACCGTGTCGCCGACGAGGACGGAGTCCGGGGCGTCCGCCCCGGCGAGCTTGAGGGCGTGGTGGACGGGATCGGGGGCGGGCTTGCCGCGGTCGACGTCGTCGGAGCTCCCGCTGTCGGTGATCGCGTCGTCCGCCCCGATGGCCCGCTTCAGCGCCCCGAGTTCGGCGCCGCCCGCGGAGGTCACGAGGACGACCCGCCAGCCCCGCCCGTGGAGTGCGCGCAGCAGTTCGTCGGCGGCGTCGATGCGGGGCAGCCGGTCGAAGTACGTGCCGTACAGCGTGTCGTGCGCGGCCTTGAGCGCCTCGTCCTCGTCCTCGTCGCGCCCGTCGCCGAGCAGGTGGGCCAGCAGGTCCTCGCCCGGGAGGCCGATCGCGCGGTGGATGGCGTGCATGGGGACGTGCTGGCCGGCCTGCCGCAACGCCTCCCACCAGCACGTGACGTGCAGGTGGTTGGTGTCGGTGAGCGTCCCGTCGACGTCGAACAGGGCAGCGCGGGTCATGCCCGGTGTTCCGGTCCGCTGCCGTAGTACACCCCGATGACGCGGTGGTAGTCCGCGTCGCCGAGGTGCCTGTCCCTGACGAATTCGGGCGCGTGCTTGATCTGGTCGCGCGTGCGGTCGACCTGGATCTTCCGCTCCTCGGGGTCGATGCGGGAGACGGTGCCCGCCGGCAGGAGCACTTCCTTGCCGAAGATCCACGGGCCCGTGTCGACCACCAGGTAGGCGGCGCCGACCTCGTCGGAGTGCTTGTCCACCTTGCCGATGGCGCCGTCGACGGCCTCGACCTTGTACCCGGTCAGGTCGACCCCCTCCAGCCTGCCCGAGGTCTCACGGTATCCCCACAGATTGACGATCATGCGAGCGGCTCCTCTGTCCGGAATGACCGATGATGTTCACCGACGCACCTGCCCTGTCCAGCCTGCACTATGCCGCCCGCCAGGCCGGGAGGCCCGGCCGTGTCGGCGGCCGCGGCGGGGGTAGCCGCCCCTTGGAACGTCCCCCGAGCCAGGAAGGCCACCATGGGCACTCCCCCGCGCGATCCCGTACCCCCGAGTCCCACGCCCGCACCCGGTCCCGGCCCCGGGCCGCAGCCGGGCCCCCTGCCCGGACCGGTGCCCGCTCCCGGCGGCCCGGATCCGGTGCCGCCGGCGCCGCCGCAGCCCGAGCCGGACCCGCAGCCCGAGCCCGCGCCGCGGCCCGAGCCGCACCCCGAGCCGGGGCCGCTGCCCGGGCCGGTACCGGCGCCCGAACCGGTCACCTGACCGGCGGCGCCGGCCCGGGGGCCGGGCCCCGGTCCCCGGTCAGGCGCATGAAGGCCCGGGCATCGTGGACGGCCGCACCGCCCGTGTCGTTGTTGAAGTACGCGTAGACCTCGGCGTCCGGGGGCCAGGTCTCGGCGATGCGGGCGGCCCACGAGCGCAGGGCGGTCCTGCCGTACCGGGGGGCGGGGCGGGCCCGGCCCGCATGGAAGCGCACGTACCCCCAGTCGGCGGTGCGCCACAGCGGGGTGACCGGGCGCGAGTCCCGGTCCGCCCAGCACAGGGCCGCGGCCCGTTCGGTGAGGACCGCCTGCACGTCCGCGTTCCACCACGAGGCGTGCCGCGGCTCCACGGCCACCCGGGTGCCCGCGGGGAAGCAGCGCAGGCACCTGTCCAGCGCCTGCGGGTCCGCGTGCAGCGTGGGGGGAAGCTGGAGGAGGACGGGGCCCAGCCGCTCGGCGAGGGCGCTGCTGTGCTCCATGAGCCGGTGCACCGGCTCCTCCGGGTCACGGAGGCGTTTGATGTGGGTCAGGAAGCGGCTGGCCTTCACGGCCATGACGAAGCCGTCCGGGGTGCGCTCGCGCCAGGCCGCGAAGGTCCGCGGGTCGGGCAGCCGGTAGAAGGCGTTGTTGCTCTCCACGGTGCGGAAGTGGCGGGCGTACTCCTCCAGCCACAGCCGCTGCGGCCGGCCCTCGGGGTAGAGGAGCCCGGACCAGTCCCGGTACTGCCATCCGGAGGTTCCCACGTGCACGGGCATGGCTGCTACCCCGGGTCCGAGGCCGACGGCTCGTCGTACCCCAGGTCCTGTTCGATTTCCGCACGCAGCGCCCGCTCGCGGGGCGAGAGCTCGTCGCCGTCCATTCCGGCACCCGTTCTCCGATCGGAATCCGCCTGACCGGCGCGTACCCGGCCCGCTGCCGGGCAAGCGTGGCCCTGCTGCCCCGGCGGGTGCAGCGTGCACCCGCCCGGCTCCAACGGGTGCGTCCCGGGTTTCATGCGCGTACATTGCGGCAAGACGTCGCGCATGGTGCGAATCGGATACACGATGATGACCGAGCAGGCCGGACCGCGTGAGCTCGTGGAGCACGTCGTCGGCGCGGAGCGGGCGGGGTTCGACTTCTGTGTGACCTCCGACCACTACTTCCCGTGGCTGGAGGCGCAGGGGCACGCCCCGTACGCCTGGACCGTGCTCGGGGCGGCCGCGCAGGCCACCTCGACGATCCCGCTGATGACGTACGTGACCTGCCCCACCATGCGGTACCACCCTGCCGTGGTGGCCCAGAAGGCCGCGACGCTGCAGGAGCTGTCCGGGGGCCGCTTCCGGCTCGGCCTGGGGTCCGGGGAGCGTCTCAACGAGCACGTCGTCGGGCGCGGGTGGCCCGCCGCGCACGTCCGCCTGGAGATGCTGGAGGAGGCGGTGGGGATCATCCGGGCGCTGTTCGAGGGCGGGACGGTCAGCCACCACGGGCGCCATTTCGACGTGGAGAACGCCCGGCTGTGGGATCTTCCGGGGGAGCCTCCGCCGATCGGGGTGGCGGTGTCCGGGGAGCACTCGTGCGAGCTGGCGGGCCGGCTGGCCGATCTGGTGATCGCGATCGACCCCGAACGCGAGCTCCTGGAGGCCTTCGCCCGGGCCGGCGGGGCCGGAAAGCCCGCGGTGGGCCAGTTGGCGGTGTGCTACGACACGGACCGTGACGCCGCCGTCAAACGGGCCCACGAGCAGTTCCGCTGGTCGGCGCTGGGCTGGAAGGTCAATGCGGAACTGCCCGGTCCGGCCTCCTTCGAGCAGGCGTCCGAGCACGTCCGCCCGGAGGACGTCGCGCAGAGCATTCCGTGCGGCGACAACGTGGATGATTTCGTCGAGGCGGTGCGTCCGTACGTCGACGCGGGCTTCTCCGAGGTCGCCCTCGTCCAGGTGGGCGGCGGCCACCAGGAGCCGTTCCTGGAGTGGGCCGAATCCACGCTGCTCCCGGCCCTGCGCGCCCTGCGGCCGTCGTAGTCCGAGGTCCGAGGCCGGGACGAGCCGTCCGGCGCGTACGGCGCATCCCCGTCCGGAGCGCGTTAGGCTCGGACGGGGCGCAGGAGAGGGATGATGCTGATGTGTCGCTGGCTCGCCTACTCCGGTACGCCGATGCTTCTCGACGCGGTGCTGTACAAGCCGGAGCACTCACTGATCAATCAGAGTCTGCGTGCGCGGATGGGCGTCGAGTCGACCAACGGCGACGGTTTCGGCATCGGCTGGTACAGCGCCGACCCCGAGAGTGACGGTACGCCTGCGGTGTACCGTGACATCGGGCCGGCCTGGAACAACCGCAATCTGCGCGAACTGGCCTCGCACGTGCGCTCGCCGCTGTTCTTCGCGCACGTCCGCGCCTCCACCGGTTCGGCCATCCAGCAGACCAACTGCCACCCCTTCCGCCACGGCCGCTGGCTGTGGATGCACAACGGAGCGATCACCGATTTCCACCGCCTGCAGCGCGACCTCTGCATGGCCGTCGACCCGGCGCTGTTCCCGTGCATCGAGGGTTCGACGGACTCCGAGGTGATGTTCTACCTGGCCGTCACCTTCGGTCTGGACCAGGACCCGCCCGGGGCGGTCGCCCGGATGGTGGGTCTGGTGGAGCGGCTCGGCAAGGAGCACGGTGTCCCGGACCCCATGCAGATGACCGTGGCGGTCAGTGACGGCGCGCAGGTGTGGGCCTTCCGCTACTCCAGCGAGGGCAGGTCCCGCTCGCTCTTCTACAGCAGCCGGGCGGAGACCGTACGTCAGCTTTATCCCGAACTGCCGTACCTGCGCAAGGTGTCCGACGACACCCGGCTGGTCGTCTCCGAACCGCTGGGTGACCTCCCCGGTGTGTGGAACGAGCTGCCCGAGGCGAGCTACGCCGTCGTGCCCTCCGACGGCACGGTCGACTATCTGCCGTTCATTCCCGAACTGCCCTGAACCGTCCTGCACCTCCTGCGAAACTCCCGGGCCGGACCCCTGGCCAAATGGAGCAGGCGTACGCGAAGATCGCGGCCGCATACGCCACCACTCCATCACGGGAGACGTCTATGGCCCGCCGCACATCCCGCGGCCTGATGGCCGCGGCCACCACCACCGCGGCCCTGTTCGCCCTGGCCGGTCCGGTCTCGGCCCTGCCCTCGGGGGCGAGCTCCGAGGCGCCGCTGCCTCAGGCCCGCCTCTTCATGGTCAATCCGGTCCAGTCCTCCGGGGACCAGACGCTGACCGACGCGAAGGACGCCGCCGACGCCGTACCCGCGTCGGCGTACGCCACCGCGGCCCTGCGCAACCTCGACGGCAGCGGGTCGCTGTCGGGAAGGTGGGCGTACGTCCGTTCCGACACCGGCAGCTCCGCCAAGACCGCGGACGCGGGCGCCTACTCCCGTGCCGACGACCAGTTCGAGCAGGTCATGGCCTACTTCTGGGTGAACGAGGCCCAGGAGTACCTCCAGGGCCTCGGCTTCGGCAGCGAGCTGCCGGGGGCCAACGACCGCGCGCAGCCGGTCCGGATCAACCAGTACGGGGCGGACAACTCCTTCTTCACGGACAAGAAGGCCGAGATCCGCTTCGGCAAGGGCGGGGTGGACGACGCCGAGGACGCCGAGGTGATCGTCCACGAGTACGGCCACGCCGTGCACAACGCGCAGGTCCCCGGCTTCGGCACCTCTCCGGAGGCCGGTGCCATCGGCGAGGCCTTCGGGGACTACCTCGCGGTCGAGGTCGGCGCGCACGCGGACGAGGTCCACGGGTGGCAGCGCAGGACGGACCTCGCGTGTGTCGCCGACTGGGACTCGACCGGGTACAGCGCGGCTCCGCACTGCCTGCGCCGCATCGACGGCGACAAGGTGTACGCGGACCGGGTGGGCGAGGTGCACGCGGACGGTGAGATCTGGTCGCGGGCGCTGTTCGACATCCGCGGGGCCCTGGGCGCCCGGACCGCCGACCGGATCATCGTGAACGCGCAGTTCGGCTTCCGCCCCGACACGAGCTTCCAGGACGCGGCGCTGACGACCATCGCGACGGCCCAGCGCATGTACGGCAAGAGCGCAGCGGACGCGGTCCGCGCCGCGTTCCGGGCCCGCCAGATTCCCGGAGTCGGGTAACCACTGCATACGGTGTCGGTTCCGCGCCCGGTCGGGGGCCGGAACCGACACCGTGTCAAATCCGGCCAATTCCATGCCGATTCACCGGTGAGCGGACACGGATGTGCAGCCTTCGGACAACAGAAGGTCAAATCCTTGTTGCGCACCTGTCAATGATCGGCCACTTCCTGGCACTCTCTCCTGCACTGCCCCCCACGGCCAGCCAAGGAGATCGAGTGACCCCCCACCCCACGTCCTCAACCCCCACCTCCCACAGCCGCATCCACGTGCTGCGCACCGCCGCCCTCGTCGCTTCCGCCGCGATGGTCGCCCTCGCGGTGCAGAGCGGTCCCGCCCAGGCCTCCGCCGACCGTGAGGCCGGAGCCACGGCCGTCGCCCTGACGGGCTCGGCGCGCGCCTCCGCCATCGCGCAGGCCCAGACCGAGGCCGCGGACACCGCGAAGGCCATCGGCCTCGCCGGCGAGGAAGCGCTCGTGGTCCGGGACGTCGTCAAGGACGCGGACGGTACCGTCCACACCCGCTACGAGCGTACGTACGCCGGCCTGCCGGTCCTCGGCGGCGACCTGGTCGTGCACACCGGGAAGAACGGCGCCCGCTCCACCACCAAGGCGACCGCGGCACGGATATCGGTCGACACCAAGACCGCCTCGCTCGCCGCGCCCAAGGGCGCCCGCAAGGTCGTCTGGGCCGCCGGCGGGACGCCGGTGCTCGCCTGGGAGACCGTCACCGAAGGCGTCGGCCACGACGGTACGCCGAGCGAGCTGCACACCGTCACCGATGCCCGCAGCGGCAAGGTGCTCTACTCGTACGACGGGATCGAGACGGGCATCGGCAAGAGCGAGTACAGCGGCTCCGTCACCCTCGGCACGAAGGCCAACGGGTCCCAGTTCGAGCTGACCGACGACGCCCGCGGCGGCCACAAGACCTACGACCTGGCCGGCGGCACCAACGGCACCGGGTCGCTGTTCCTGGACGCCGACGACACCTGGGGGGACGGCACCCCCGCCAACCGGCAGACGGCCGCGGTCGACGCGCACTACGGTGCGGCCGTCACCTGGGACTTCTACAAGAACGAGCTGGGCCGCCTCGGCATCCGCGGCGACGGCGTCGCGGCGTACTCCCGCGTCCACTACGGGAACGCCTACGTCAACGCCTTCTGGTCCGACTCGTGCTTCTGCATGACCTATGGCGACGGAGCGAACAACACCAAGCCGCTGACCTCGCTCGACGTGGCCGGCCACGAGATGTCGCACGGTCTGACCGCCTCCACGGCGGGCCTGCGCTACAGCCGGGAGTCCGGCGGCCTCAACGAGGCGACCTCGGACATCCTCGGCACCGCGGTCGAGTTCTACGCGGCCAACGCCTCCGACCCCGGCGACTACCTCATCGGCGAGAAGATCGACATCCGCGGGAACGGCACGCCCCTGCGGTACATGGACAAGCCGAGCCGCGACGGTGCCTCCGCGGACTACTGGGACCGCAACGTCGGCCGCCTCGACGTCCACAACTCCTCCGGCCCGGCGAACCACTTCTTCTACCTGCTGTCCGAGGGCAGCGGCGCGAAGACCGTCAACGGCGTGAGCTACAACTCGCCCACCGCCGACGGCTCCACCGTCACCGGGGTCGGCCGGACCAAGGCGTACAAGATCTGGTACAAGGCGCTGTCCGTGTACATGACCTCCTCGACGGACTACGCGGGCGCCCGGACGGCGACCCTGCAGGCCGCCGCGGACCTGTACGGCTCCGGCAGCACCGAGTACCAGACGGTCGCCGCCGCCTGGACCGCGGTCAACGTGAAGTGATCCAGAACCGCCGTGTCGCGCCGCCCCTGCGGGCGGCGCTGGACGCGCTGCTGGAGGTGCGCGACCGCGTGCGCGACGTCATGCACCTCCAGATCGTGGCCTTCCCGCAGGAG